>NCKC01000073.1 GCA_002282715.1 Halothiobacillus sp. 15-55-196
CGGATGGGGTGTGGTGGCCGGTTCGCGCGTTCGGCGGGAATATCCGATTACCTTGGGGCGCATTGAAGGCGCGGGTAAACGCGGCAAGGCGCTGACGGCCGATTATGTGCTGGAGTACCGCAATACCAAGTTGGCGGTGGTCGAGGCCAAGGCGTGGAATAAACCACTCACCGAGGGCGAGGGCCAAGCCAAGGATTATTCCGGCAAACTCGCCATCCGTTTTGCGTATGCCACGAACGGTCAGGGCATTTATGGCATCGATATGGAATCCGGCGTAGAAGCCGAGCTCGCAAATTATCCATCCCCGGATGAATTGTGGGCGCGCACCTTTGCCAGCCAGAATATTTGGCGTGATCGCTTCGCGGAGGTGCCGTTCGAGGATCGGGGCGGGTACTTTCAAAGTCGGTATTATCAAGACATTGCCATCGAGCGCGTGCTGGCGGCAATCGCCGATCATCAATCGCGCATTTTGCTCACCTTGGCGACCGGCACAGGTAAAACCTTTATTGCCTTTCAACTGGCGTGGAAGCTGTTTCATAGCCGCTGGAACTTGCGCGACTGGCAGCGTGAAGCCGAACCGAGCCGCCGCCCGCGTATTTTGTTTTTAGCCGACCGCAACATTCTCGCCAATCAGGCCTTCAATGCCTTTTCGGCGTTCCCGGAAGATGCGTTGGTACGGATTGATCCTGCCGATATTCGCAAGCAGGGAAGGGTGCCGAAAAACGGCAGTCTGTTTTTCACGATTTTCCAGACATTCATGAGTGGGCAGGATGCCGAAGGCCAGCCTGCACCGTACTTTGGCGATTACCCGCCGGATTTTTTCGATTGCATCATCATTGACGAGTGCCATCGCGGTGGCGCGAATGATGAAAGCAACTGGCGCGGCATTCTGGCGTATTTCGCGCCCGCCGTGCAGCTTGGCTTGACCGCCACGCCCAAGCGCAAAGACAACGTGGATACCTATCAATACTTCGGCGAGCCGGTGTTTGTGTATTCATTGAAGGACGGCATCAATGATGGTTTTTTGACTCCGTTCCGAGTGAAGCAAATCGCCACCACGCTCGATGAATATGTGTACACGCCCGATGACACGCTGGTGGAAGGCGAGATTGAAGCGGGCAAGCGCTACGAAGAAGCCGACTTCAACAAGATCATTGAGATCAAGGAACGCGAGAAAAAGCGGGTTGAGATTTTCATGGCGCAAATCGACCAGCGTGAAAAAACCATCGTGTTCTGTGCCACCCAAGAACACGCCTTGGCCGTGCGTGACCTGATCAACCAGATCAAAACCAGCAGCGACCCCGATTACTGCCAACGGGTAACCGCCAATGATGGTGCGCGGGGTGAACACTATCTGCGCGATTTTCAGGACAACGAGAAAACTATCCCGACGATCCTGACCACTTCGCAAAAGCTCTCGACCGGCGTGGACGCCCGCAACGTGCGCAATATCGTGCTGATGCGCCCCGTCAATTCGATGATCGAATTCAAACAGATTATCGGGCGCGGCACGCGGCTGTATGACGGCAAGGATTACTTCACCATCTATGATTTCGTGAAGGCGCACCATCACTTCAATGACCCCGAATGGGACGGCGAGCCGCTGGAACCGGAACCGACCGAACCCCGCCCACCCAAACCACCGGGCGAACCAACCCCGCCCGATGGCGTGCGTGAACCCGGTTCGTCCTACGAGCGCAAGCCCAAGGTGAAAGTGCAGCTTTCCGATGGCAAAGCCCGCACCATCCAGCACATGATGAGCACGAGCTTCTGGCACCCGGACGGCACACCGATGTCTGCCCAGCAGTTCATGGAGTCACTGTTTGGCCGCTTGCCCGAGTTTTTCAAGGACGAAGACGAATTACGCGTCCTGTGGAGCGATCCCGAAACCCGCAAACGCTTGCTCGAAGGGCTGGCCGAAAGAGGCTTCGGAACGGACCAACTGCGGGAAATGCAAAAGATCATCGATGCACAAAATAGCGATCTGTTCGATGTGTTGGCTTATGTGGCATACGCCCAAACGCCCCTGAGCCGGGAAGATCGCGCGGATCGCGCCATGGCGCTCATCAGCAGCCACTTCAACAGCAAGCAGCAAGTGTTTCTGGATTTCGTGCTTTCGCAGTACATCAGCGTGGGGGTGGAGGAGTTGGACAAAACCAAACTCGGCAGTTTGCTCCGCCTGAGATACCACGACTCCATCAACGATGCCATCGCCGACCTTGGCAAGCCCGATGAAATCGGCCAGATGTTTAGCGGGTTTCAGAAGTTTTTGTATCAGCCAGTGCAAGCCAAGCTCTAGGGATTATTGGGCCCTTTCGTTTAGCTTTAGCCCATGCAGAAGTTCCATCAGGGCACCTCGAAATACCCGTGATTCGTCGATCTCGCGAAAGCGGGAACCCAGAAAAATCAAGGCGCTGGATTCCCGCCTACGCGGGAATGACGGGTTTTTCGAGCTTCCCATCAGTAATATGGTGTCCACGGAGGGATTTGAACCCCCGACCTGCCCCTTAGGAGGGGGCTGCTCTATCCAGCTGAGCTACGTAGACGGCGGTCGAATGCTAACACAGCACTAAGGGCGTATGAACAGTACACTAGTCCATTTCCGGTTCGACCCAGACCTCCGGTTCGTCGTATAGGAAGGAAACATGGACGATGATCGGGCGGCAGCACACGCTGCAGTCTTCGATGTATTCCTGCGTGCCGGCGCTGGCGTCCAGGAGAAGATCGATCGTTTCCCAGCAGTAGGGGCATTGAACGCTGACTTCGGGTTGAAGGTCCATGGGATGCTTCCGGTTCTTGTGGTGCCGCTCGGTCGTTTGATCGCGAACGGGCTGGTTGGTTAATCGAGTATGGACAAAAAAGCCCGCTCCGGAAAAGTACCTCGGGCGGGCTGTTCGATCGGACGGTCAGGCACCGTTTTCTGGCGACGATCAGTTCATGTATTTGATCATTTCATCGCCGAAGGCGTCGCTGCCGATCTGGGTGGCGTCGTCCATGAGACGAGCGAAGTCGCCAGTGACGCGTTTGTTGGCAATCGCACCTTCGACCCCTTTGATGACGAGATCGGCGGCTTCAATCCAGCCCATGTGGCGCAGCATCATTTCGGCGGAAAGAATCAGTGAAGCCGGATTGGCGAGGTTTTTCCCGGCGATGTCGGGTGCGGTGCCGTGGGTGGCTTCGAACATGGCGATGGAATCGGACATATTCGCGCCGGGCGCGATGCCGATGCCGCCAACCTGTGCTGCCAGCGCGTCGGAGATATAATCGCCGTTGAGGTTTAAGGTGGCGATCACGTCGTAGTCCTCCGGCTTGAGCAGAATTTGTTGCAGGAAGGCGTCGGCAATGCCGTCTTTGATGGTGATTTTACGGCCGGTTTTCGGATTGGTGCATTGGTACCAACCGCCACCGATTTCGGTCGCGCCGAATTCTTTTTTCACCAAGTCGTAGCCCCATTGTTTGAATCCACCTTCGGTGAACTTCATGATGTTGCCTTTGTGCACGAGCGTCAGCGAGCTGCGGTCGTTATCGATGACGTATTCCATTGCCTTGCGCACCAGCCGCTCGGTGCCTTCACGCGAGACGGGTTTGATGCCGATGCCGGAGCTTTCGGGGAAGCGAATCTTGGTGACGCCCATTTCGTTCTGTAAAAAGTCGATGACTTTCTTGACTTCCGGCGTGCCCGCCGCCCATTCGATGCCGGCGTAGATATCCTCGGAGTTTTCGCGGAAGATGACCATTTCGGTCTTTTCCGGATGTTTGAGTGGGCTGGGCGTGCCGGTGAAGTAACGCACGGGACGCAGGCACACATATAGGTCAAGCTGTTGGCGCAGGGCGACGTTGAGGGAACGAATGCCGCCGCCGACGGGGGTGGTCAACGGGCCCTTGATGGACACGACGTAATCGCGTACGGCGGCCATGGTTTCGGCTGGCAGGCCGCTCTTATCGTCGGCATAGACGGTGGTGGCCTTCTCGCCAGCATACACTTCCATCCATGCAATTTTCTTCGTATCGCCATAGGCCTTGGCGACTGCTGCATCGATCACCTTTTTCATGACGGGGGTAATGTCGACACCGATGCCGTCGCCTTCAATGAACGGAATGATCGGTGTATTCGGCACGGTGATCGATCCGTCCGGATGGGCGACGATGCGTTCGCCTTGAGGAATTTTGATGTGCTGGGGCGCAGAGTTGGTCATATTAGTGTGTGCCTCTGATAAGGATTAGAACCGCGTAAAACTGAGATTTCATCAGTATATCTTGGTAAATGCTGATTTATTCCATCCTTGAAATAAATCAGCGCGCTCATCGCGGTTCCCGCCCGCGATGGCGCTCACGAATCAAAGACTGACCGTCTTTGTTCGTGTTGGGGCGTCCTGCCCCAAGCGGGAAGCACTGAATAAATCAGCGCTTCGCTTGAAGTTTTATTGAAACAGCCCGCTTTTTGTACCCGAATGAAATTTCACTCTTGAAATTCAAAACAGCACCCCCATGTTGAGCACTCGTTACTGGCGCGCATTGGTCTTGATCGACGGATGCGCAAATTTTTGACTTGAACTTGATACGGAGTGATCTCAATGAAAATTCGTCCCCTACA
>NCKC01000074.1 GCA_002282715.1 Halothiobacillus sp. 15-55-196
GCGTGAAAAGCGGGATGAATCTTGGGAAACGCCTTGGGTCGATGTATTTTGCTGGGACATATCAATTCCTCAGTTAGTTGAAGGAGAAACCACAGAGCCGCCAGCCCCAAACCGTTCCCCACCGTGTGAGGCAAAGACAAATTGGCAAAGGCACCGACGGCAATGCGCGGCGAAAATATCTCTGACAATGATAAGACAGGCAATCTAAAGGTGTGAGAAACACGCCGTCTTTTTTGGCGACGCTTTATCTTGAATCAAAAAAAACCCGCATCCCAATGTAAGGATGCGGGTTTGATTAAGGTTTTAAAACTTCTTCGGATGTTGTAAAACCATCGATTGGCGCGCGGACGGGCGTCACATCCAAAGCATCAATGCGGGTCTCCAGGTTCATGTTCTGAAGATACCGTCAAATATACCGTCACCAGACAGACGCTACAGAGGCATCCAGACCAATCCAAACCTGTCATCCGAACTTGACTCGTTCACTTCTCATCGAGCAGTGAACGGTTCTGTATAAAAAAGCGCGTTTTTCGTGAAAACGAGTTGGCATGAGTGAATCTGTTAAAATGACACTTGTCCCGGAAAGTTCTTTCCAAAAAAGAAAGCCCGTTCGGTATTACTAGTACCTGACGGGCTGCTCCGAGACACGCGAGAGGCGGTCGGAAAGAGTTTGAGTTTAGCTGCTCAATGTCACTTGTTTAACCGGCAGACAACACCGGAAGTGTCTTAACAACACTCTGGGTACATTCTACGCGCTAGCAGTTCGCTATGCAAATGCGTGAGTCTGGTTTTCTGGTCGGTACCGCCTCATTTTTAACCCCTAAAAATGAGACTTTTCAATCATGTGTCAGAAATATGCCCCTGGGGCAGAAATGGATAGTATTTTACGCCTGCACGATGTGCCCCGGATTACCGGCGCATCCCGATCGAGCATTTATCTGTGGGTCAGTGCTGGGATTTTTCCGCAACCCGTGAAACTCGGCGTTCGAGCGGTCGGATGGCGAAGATCAGAGGTCCAGCAATGGCTGGATGATCGCCGTTAAGCCCCGTAAGCCCAGCATCTCATCTCTGATGCTGGGCAAAATCAGGCATCAAAGCCCAACAAAGCCCTCGTTGACCGTGGATGTTGGGCTTTTTGCTCATTGGCCCAGTATCAAATCACCTTCTATTACTTGTGATGGCTTTGTTTCCGCCCGCTGGTCTAGATTTATCAATTGCACAGGCATCAGTTCGGGTTGTTGTCGGTAATTCATTTCCGCAAGATCTTTACCCAGATACTGCTTCGGCGTCCATGATTTAACCGCACGTCCTGTAATTTCTTTCACGCGCTGCACTTGTTTCTGATGCGCCTCATCAGTTCGCTTCTGCGTTGCTTCGTCCCTTTCATTTTCTCCGGCAATGGTCACGCGTTCCGCTTGCTTCAAGATCGCCTGTACTTCTACCTGCTCCAAAAAGCTGCGCACATTCGCTCCGCCTGAGACAATGACGGTAGGTTGTGGCCGGCCCTGACGTTTGGCGATATCGTGCAGGGCCAGCGCATCAGAGCCGCCCTCGACAATCCAGACTGTTGACGGATCACCCGGCAGAATCGGCGGATATCGCTTGTCACTGCCGCGCAAATCACGCTTCTGCATGGGGTCGGCAGATTCAATCGCTCGGCGGGTGATGTTTTGTGGCGTACTTGCCTGATCATAGCCAACAAACAAAACCCCGCCATTGGCATAGCGCAGCATGCCGCATTGCTCGGCATGCTCAATGGTGTCCATGCTAATCCCCCGATCATTAATCAGGTAGTCTCGCCCTAGTGCCCGACTTGCCACTTCCTGCTTAGGCAGTCGCGGTGGTGGGCGCTTGGGTTCGGCAGGCGGACGGCGCTTTGGCCCGACAGTCGGCGCGCCAGCAAGGCGGAAAACAGCCTCCGCGAATCCGGTGCCTGGCTCGATCTCACGCACGAGGTCGATATTGTCGCCACCGTTGTTGCCGTACAGATCACACCAGACCCAATGCCCATCCTGCCTCTGGGTAACTCGGTACACCTCATCACCATGCAGCCTGACGCTCCGATGTCGACCTTCGTGTTTCACATCGTAACCGTTAGCTCCGAGGTAAGCGGTCGGGTCTAGTTCGCGGGCCGATTGACGATCTTGCTCAGTAACGCGCGTTCTTCTGGCGTCGCTTTGCTTAATAGCACGTTTACCCAGTCCGCCGCCTGTTGCACGCCGCTTGGCGGCAGAAGCCTGTTTAAAGCGACTTGCCCAGTGAGCACCAGAATCCCACCGATTGCGCTGGCTAAGATCAGTCCCAGTGTCTGACGCCAAATCTTCGGTCGTGTCGATCTCGCCGCCGCGCTCAGTTCGTTCGCCGTGGTTGTCATGGCTTGCGCTGATTTCTTGAGTTGATCCGGGATCGTCTCGATGTTCTGTGCGGTCTTCGCCATCGTGTCGATGCTCGATTTCAGCCCCGACAGACTCCGTGACAGGTCGGAGATTGTTTTGTCCAGCTTCGCGGCCTTCTGCTCGAATGCTGCCGCTGCGCTGGTACTCATCTGCTGAGTCAATTCCTCCAGTGTCTGGCGCTGTGCTGCGGTCACTTTGTCGTAAGCGGTCAGAACTTGAATGACCTCCGCCCTCAGCTTCGCCAACGGCTCCAGTGCTTCGGCTGTCTGCTCTGCTACTGCTTGGGGTAACGAACCCAGCATCGACCTCAAGGCTTCTGCCTGCGTTTCCAAGTTCATCACGGCCTGTACGATCTGCAATTGCGGTTGTGTATCGTTCAAGGCTTTCACTGTCTCTAGCTTGCTCATAACTGACTCCATATTTTTTCGAGAATTTCGACCATTTGTAGGAATCGCCTAGGGATTGCCCCTTGAACGCAAGACCATCAAGTTCATAGTTCACGCCGGTAATGCCGGTTTTCTGTATCTGGAAACGCACGCCCACTCCAGCCAGTTCCAACCGTTCGGCAAACATGACGGCGGTTGGCTTGCCCTGGGCGGCTTCCTTGACCAGGCGCTGAAGCCGCTGGCGTGGGGCTTCTGCCCCAGTGCGTAGTGCTTGTTCGATTTCACCTTTGGTCAGGGTCTTTTCATCTTTTGGTTCACCCAAACCAGGTGTCAGGGTCAGACCATGGATGCGCTCCAGAACTTGGGTGGCCCTGATCGCTCGATATACTTCCCATTGCCCATGCCAGAGTCCGCCAGAAAGGCTGACTCGACTGGCGATGATGTGGATGTGGTCGTGCTTGGTGTCGTTGTGCCGAATGACCGTGTATAGAGATTCTGATGGAAATCCCATCTCTTGCATGAAGTCATCAGCAATAGATGACCATCGTTCGGATGAAAGCCGCTCTCCTTCCGGTAATGCCAGGGAGGCGTGCCATACCGGAGACTTGATATCCGGTCGCAGGCGTCGGGTGACGGCAAACTGGTCTGACATGGCTCTGGCGCTGCCCGACGTCAAGGTGCCACCGACAATCTCCGGGTTCTTGCCCTTCTGGTTGCCGGTATCCAGTGCATAGTCCAATACCCCACGAAACCCAGTGCCACGAGTGACCTTAGCTTTCATCGTCTTGATCCTCGGGCAGCCGGGCGCCGATCAAGGCATCACGGTATTGAGTCAGCATGATGATGATTTGCGGCAAGTCGGCCACTTGAAGACCAGCCTCATTCAGATGACGGGAGAGCTGATTGAGGTTGGAAGCTGATCGGGACAGCACAAGCCATGCCGTCTGATTCAATGCCGGGATGATAATCGTAGGCCGAGGTCTTGCCTGTTTCATCCCGAACAAGGACATACGCAAAAACTCACCGCGATCATATAGGCCGCGACGGGCGTCGATTTCGGCAAGTTCCGCATCATTGACCCGTGTCATCACCTTATGGCGGCGACGGTCAGACTCAGCCAAGACATGACCCCGACGTGGGCGACGACTGGTTTTGGTTTGATCAATGGTCATCATCATAGACCTCCGCCAAAACCAAAACCGACAGCCCCGGGGGGCGTGGTCGGAAGGGGCGAAGCAACCCCCTGAGCGTCAGCGAACGGGGGCGAAGGGAGCGTTAGCGACCGAAGGGTTGAATTCGGCGCCAGCCGAATTACACCTTGCTCCTTACCAACAACGACAAGAAATACCCAACTGATTGTGTTCATCTGCATTCACCCTGATAACAGCACAAGCCAAGGAATTTGGTCTTGATTGGCATCAGGATAAACAGGCTAAGTCACTAATAACAAAATGGATATAATCAGAAAAATGCTATTGGACAACTCTGGATATTATCGAATAAATACAATGACAAAACCAACCGCAATAAAGTGCAGCCATGGATATAACCATTCGGAAACACACCATCCCACCCGGCGAATTGTAGTGGTCAACTCAAACCGGACAGAAAGTTAATTTTTTCTCGGCCAATATAGGGCACCTCGAATAACCCGAGGTTTTCAATGAATCCCGGCGCGCAATGATGACAGCGACCGAATTCTGTTCAATCTCTCAGGCAAAACACCGCTTT
>NCKC01000075.1 GCA_002282715.1 Halothiobacillus sp. 15-55-196
ACCCCACTGATTATGTACATCTGCATTCACCCTGATAACCGGACAGACCAAGGAATTTGGCCTTGATTGGCATCAGGATAAGCAGGATTTAATTCTCACATCTAGCTGAAATATATCAGGAAAACACTATTGGACGGCACTGAATGTTAACGAATAAATGCAATGGCCCATCCAACCGCAATCATGTGCGGTCATGGCATTAACCATTCGGTATCACACCATCCCACCCGGCGATTCGCTGCGCTCACGCCGACCGCCCAGGCGGTGTGCTGACGCACATTGAGCCTGCGGGGGAAGGGTATGGTGGCCGGTGACCGAATGAGAGACTGATCCCTTACCCGCGCAGATGATGGGCATCCCAGACATGCCCAGCCCCGGGAAAAAGGGTGAGCATGCGGCTGACCTAGGCTTACTTCTGACCGGAAACAGATTTAAAACAAGTCTCCTCCGACGGCTTCTCGGGCACAAAGCGGACGATTGCCCTCATACTTCCCGTTCCCAATCCAAAATGGCCATCCTACTGCCTGGATAGCGCAGTCTGTAATGTGGTGTATTCCTGTTCTGAAGAATATTTCATTTATTAAAACAATTGGTTGCCTGTTTCTCTGATTCGGCTAAACAGGGATGATCCGATCCTGATACGAAGGGTTTAGGTCAACCACATGTGACTCATAACTCTGGTTTTACTGACATGATGTTGTCATGAGTAAAGAGGTAGTATCTAATATAGTTAGATAGGGTAACTTATTTGCCCGTGGGGTTACCATTGAGCTGTGGCACACGAAGGTGTTTGTTTTACAGCTCTAGAGCAAGGAGGCTCGATATGAACGCTAAACGCGTCGCATCTATATTTTTCGGTTTGTTCTTAGGCTCAGTGACAACTCTGCCAGCTCTTGCGGGTAGTTATCAGGTCCAATCAGGGGACACAGTTCTTATCACCGGGAACTACAGTTCATCTGATCCAGGTGATCCTGGTGAAGATGAACCTCTTGTAGTCAATGCAGGAGCCTGCTCCTTTCAGACATTCGGCTCAATGAGCTGCCAACTCCAGATCACCCAATCCGAAACGTTGGATGTCAGTCAGAATATTCTCTATGGCGATGGCGATGAAACCGCTTCCGTCAACGTTCAGATATTTCATGGTCCAGCCCAACCGTGTGCCGTCGGCAATGGTGGTTTCGCGAATTCATGCAGCCCGGTACCAGCCGATGACGGCAAGAACAACCAAAAAAATTCGTGTAATGGTGCGTCAGGGGATCCTGTATTTCCCGGTAACGGCAACGTTCACGAGGCCGTTACCGATTTCGATGGTCCCGGTCTACTGAAATTCAAGCGCAGCTACAACAGCCGCAATGGCTGGGTGCATAATTTCCTGACCCGCCTGATCATTCAAGGAAACACCATTGAAGCCTTGCGCTCTGATGGAAGTTATTTCCTCTTCACTGGTAGTGCGCAAAGTGGTTGGCGCGCGGATCCCGACGTCAATTACCAACTGATATCCCTCCCGGCAGGTGATCCGACTGGTGCGGCCTACAAGCTGGTTACGGATCATGATGCTGTAGAACTATACGATGCCAGTGGTCTGCCGATTTCCGTGACCGCTCGTGGTGGCGCATCCGTACACATGAGCTACCAAAACGGCCTTCTCAGTCAGGTCACGGATGACTTCAACCGCAGCCTGACCTTCAGCTACGACGGTCATGACCGTCTCGCCAGCATGACCACCCCGGCGGGCGAACAATACACCTATAACTACGACAGCCTAGGCCGACTGACAGAAGTCGGTTACCCAGACGGCACGTCCATTAAATACGTTTACGAGGATGACACCTATCCCTTCCTGCTGACCGGCATCATCGATCAGGACAGCAACCGTATCGCCACTTGGACCTATGACAGCTTCGGTCGAGCCGTGAGTGTCTCAGGTGCCAATGGTGTCAGTGCCTATCAGTTTGCCTATCAGCCAGACGACCGTTACGTGAAGGTAACTGATCCCTTGGGTACGGTACGGACGCTCACGTACCAGAATTCGCAAGGTCAGCTGATCATGACGAGTAGCGATGAACCATGCGCGAATTTTGGTCGTGACGTGGCCAGCAAGACTGTTGGCTACAACGCACAAGTCACACGGATTACCGATTACAAAGGCAATCAGACTCTGCTCGGTTACAACAGTCGCAATCTGGTAACAAACATCACTCGGGCCTGGAATACCGGCAGTCAAATGGTCTCGCAGCTGCAATACAGCCCTAATTTCCGTCTACCGACGTTTATCCAGGAGCCGGGGAAAACGGATCAACGCAGCTACGACGCCACCGGCAATCTGATTCAGCAGACCCTGACCGACACCACCACCGGAAACACCCGGACGCGCTCGGCCACGTACGATAGTTATGGTCGTTTGCTTACCCGAACCGATGCCGATGGCAACGTCACGCGTTACGCCTACGATGGCAAGGGAAACCTGGCCAGCATCACCGATGCTCTGGGTCACACCACATCGTTCACGCATGACGCCGATGGTCGCCTGCTGACCAAAACCGATCCCAATGGGTTGGAGACGAAATACACATACGACGCCGTAGGCCGGATGGTGTCCCGCACAGTGGGAACCGAACGTGCGACCTATACCTACGATCCGGCAGGCAACCTGATCTTAGTAACCCTACCGTCGGGGTACACGCTGAAACTCACCTACGACGTCGCGCATCGATTGGTTGGTGTCAAGGATTTGCTGGGCGACCGGTTGGTCTACACCCTGAATGCCATGGGCAACCGGGTAGATGAAAAACTCTACGATCCCGATGGCACTCAAGTTTATTCCCATAGTCGTATCTTCGATGCGCTTGATCGCCTGAAGAAAGACATCGCTGCCGGCGGTCAGACCACCACCTATGGCTATGACGCCAACAGCAATCTGTCCTCCGTCCAGGATCCGCTTGGCCATATCACCCAGACCAACTACGATCCACTGAACCGACGGGTGCAAACTATTGATGCGTTGAGTGGTGTGACGAACTATTCATACGATCCTAATGGGTACCTGAGCCAGGTTGTCACACCCAACGGTGCCACCACAAACTACAGCCACGACGGATTCGGGCAGATACTGCAGGAAAGCTCCCCGGATCGGGGTGTAACCACGTACACCTACGATCCAGTCGGCAACCTGCTGGATAAAACGGACGCCCGAGGCGTACTTGCGGCCTATGCCTATGACCCACTTAATCGTCTGACCGGCATCCAATACAGCGCGGCTACAGGCAGCAGCTTTACAGGCAACCCCGCAAGCGATGACATCACACTGACCTACGACCACGGCGATGGATGCACCAATGGGATCGGTAAACTTTGCGCGGCCAAAGATGCCTCCGGCACGTCACTGTATAGCTATGACCCATATGGCAACACGCTGACTCAAGTGCATCGTGATGCCGACACAAAGGATCAACTGACAACCCGATATCGTTATGACGCCTTGAATAAGGTAGTCGCGATCACGTACCCCGATGGGCGTAAAGCGACCTTCAAACGAGATGGTATCGGTCGGTTGCTTACTCTTAGCGCGCGCATCAACGGTCATCGCCAAATGATCATTGCCGATCGCCAGTTCCGAGCCGATGATCAGATCGTAAACCAGACCTTTGGTAACGGTCTGGTAGACCAGCGTGTTTATACAGCTCGAGGACTACTCAGTAATTGGGATCTGACTGGACGAAGGGCGCATGATCGCGACTACAGTTATGACGATAACGGCAATCAGCTGGGGTGGAACAGCAACAGGACGTCGGCCGTGTACCAGTACGATGCCCTCGACCGCTTGATTGACGAGCAACAGGGGAACTACCACAACGCCTACAGCTACGATGCCAATGGCAACCGTCTGAGTCAGTTACTGCCTGATGGCAGCACAAAAGCGTATAGCTATGCGGCGCAAAGCAACCGCATGACACAAAACGGTCGCACGGCTGTGAGTCTTGATGCCGCAGGTAACACCCTCGACGACGGCAAGTACCAATACCGTTATAATGCCGCCGGTCGATTAGCAGAGGTCCAGCAAGGTGGTCAGGCCATCGCCAGCTACCGCTACGACTATCAAGGGCTGCGTCGGCAAAAGATCACGGCAGAAGGCACCACCGACTTTATCTATGACTCTGCCGGTCATCTGTTGAGTGAGCAACGCAACGCCAGATCATCTGATGTCTTACGCGATGGCGTGCGGGATTACCTCTGGGACGACCGAGCACCGGTGGCTCAAATTGACGGACACAGCCAACGGATCAGCAACCGGATTTGGAGCTGGTTTAGGGATGTACCCGGT
>NCKC01000076.1 GCA_002282715.1 Halothiobacillus sp. 15-55-196
TCGCGTAGAACCCGGCGAATGGCTTCGGGTTGAGAAGCTTGAAGGCGAAGAAGGCAGCGCAGTCACATTGGACCGCGTGCTGATGATCGCCGACGGCGAGGCCATCAAAGTGGGCGCACCTGCCTTGGCAGGCGCCAGCGTGACCGCCGAAATCATCGGTCAGGGCCGCGGCAAAAAAGTGGACATCATCAAGTTCCGCCGCCGCAAGCACCACCGCAAGCATCAAGGTCATCGCCAGGCGTATACCGAGATCAAAATCACCAGCATTAATGGTTAATTCGCTCTTGGCAGGCCGCGTGCCTGCCCCTGAGCCTAGTTTGGAGTTTTGTCATGGCACATAAAAAAGCAGCCGGCTCGACCCGCAACGGTCGTGACTCAGAAAGCAAGCGCCTCGGCGTCAAGCGCTACGGCGGTCAAGTTATCAGCGCAGGCAGCATCATCGTTCGCCAGCGCGGCACCCAATTCCACCCGGGTGCGAACGTAGGGTGTGGTCGCGACTACACCTTGTTCGCCCTGACGGATGGTGCCGTCAAGTTTGAAGTCAAAGGCGACAAATCACGTCGTTTTGTGAGCGTCGTTCCTGTATAAAGCCCGGCGCGGCCTTGGTCGCGCTTTATGGTCTACAGGAAAATAGTGATTTCACCAGCCCCGTTTTAGCGGGGCTTTTGTGCTTCCAGTCCATTCAATTTAGTGTTATCGGCTGAAATCAATGCGTGTGCCGGTTAGCAAGGTAAAACTCCATGAAATTTGTCGATGAAGCCAAAGTGAAAGTGAAGGCCGGGGACGGCGGCAACGGCGTCATCGGGTTTCGCCGCGAAAAGTACGTACCTTATGGCGGGCCCGATGGCGGTGACGGCGGTGACGGCGGCAGCGTCTATTTCCTGGGTGATGCCAACCTGAACACGCTGGCCGATTTTCGTTTCGTGCGCCACTACGAAGCCCAACGCGGTGAAAACGGCAGCGGCTCGAACATGACCGGAGCCAAAGGTGCCGATTTGTGGGTGCGCGTACCCCTCGGCACCGTGGTGCACGATATCGACACCGGCGAAATCCTGGGCGAGGTGCTCGACCCGGCCCAACCACTGCTGGTGGCGCAAGGCGGCTGGCATGGATTGGGTAATGCTCGTTTCAAAAGCTCTACCAATCGCGCACCCCGCCAGAAAACCGAAGGCACGCCGGGCGATGAACGTCGATTATTGCTGGAATTGCGGGTACTGGCCGATGTCGGCTTGCTCGGCATGCCCAATGCGGGCAAATCCACCCTGATCCGCGCCATTTCCCAGGCCAAACCCAAGGTGGCCGATTACCCGTTCACCACCCTGCACCCCAATCTGGGGGTGGTCGCGCCTGAGCCGCATCGTAGCTTTGTGGTCGCCGATATTCCGGGGCTCATCGAGGGCGCGGCCGAGGGTGCCGGGCTGGGCCATCAGTTTCTGCGGCATCTTGCACGGACCAATCTGTTGCTGCACATCGTCGATGTCGCCCCGCTGGACGAAGTGGACCCGGTCGAATCGGTGGCCATCATCGAGGAGGAGCTGGTGCGTTATGATGAAAGCCATCAGACGCATTCGGCCGACCGACCGCGTTGGCTGATCCTGAACAAGATTGATCAATGGCTGGAAGAAGAACGCAGCGAACAAATCAGTTTGCTCACCCAACGCTTCCGCCACGAACTGGATTTCAAGGGACCTATTTTTGCAATCAGCGCCCTGGAAAAACAGGGCACCACCGCACTAGTCTGGGCCATCATGGAATTCATGGAAGCAGCCCGCGCAGCGGATCAGGCGGCAGCAGCCGAAGCGGCCAAGGCGCCTGTCGTTCCGCCCGCGAAGTTCGATAATCCCGACCTTGAGTGGACCGAGGAGTAAACCGACATGGTTGAACGAGACGCCAATTCCGCCATGGGGGTTGATACAGGAGTTGATTTACGCGGCCACCTGAAAACCGATCGTCGATGGGTCATCAAGATCGGCTCGGCCATGGTGACCGGGAATGGCGCAGGCCTCGACCTCTCCGCCATCGACCGCTGGGCGGAACAAATTGCGGCGATGCGCGCCGAAGGGCGGGAAGTCGTTATTGTTACCTCCGGCGCCGTCGCCGAGGGGATGGCGCGGCTGGGATGGCCGGATCGGCCCTCCGCCCTGCCCGAACTTCAGGCCGCCGCAGCCGTGGGTCAGATGGGATTGGTGCAAGCCTATGCCGACGTACTGCTCAGGCATGGCATCCACACGGCACAGATTCTCCTCACCCACGACGATCTCTCAAACCGCCAGCGCTATCTCAATGCGCGCAGCACTTTGCGGACACTCCTCGACCTGGGCGTGGTACCGGTCGTCAACGAAAACGACACCATCGCTACCGATGAAATCCGTTTTGGCGATAACGACACACTGGCTGCACTTGTCGCCAATCTGGTCGAAGCCGATGTGCTGGTCATTCTGACCGACCAGCTCGGGCTGTTCGATGCCGATCCACGCAAGAACCCGTCAGCGAGACTTCTCACCGAGGTAACAGCAGGAGACCCCGTTCTGGAAACCATGGCTTCCCCCGAAGGTGGCCGACTGGGGCGTGGCGGCATGTACACCAAGGTCATGGCAGCCAAGCGCGCCGCCCAATCAGGCGCGGCAACCGTAGTCGCTTCGGGCGCTACGCCACACGTTCTGCTCCAACTGGCAGCGGGAACATCCGGCGTTGGCACGATTTTTCAACCGGCACAAACCCGGTTGGCCGCCAGAAAACAATGGCTGGCAGGCCAATTGCGCGCCCGAGGCACAGTTCGCGTGGATACGGGCGCTGCCGCTGCGCTGCGCCAGGGCGGTCGCTCCCTCCTGCCCATTGGCGTCCTTGAAGTCAGTGGTGAGTTCACGCGCGGCGACCTGGTACGCATCGTCGACGAAACGGGTACGGATTTGGGACGCGGCCTTATCAACTACGGCTCCACTCATGCGAAAAGACTGTGCAGGCAACCCAGCAACGCGATTGCTGAGCTACTGGGATTCGCCGAAGAGGATGAACTGATTCACCGCGATAATCTGATTCTTCTTTAATCAGATCGCCGCAAGGTTCTCTCAATTGAGGCAATGGGCAACCACTACTCAAGTCAAATCATCCAGCAAAGATTGTTGTGCGGAGCGCGGTTTGGCATTGTGATGACGCTTAACGCGATGATACTGGCCATCGGCCTCCAGTGACCATGCGCCCGTATTATCGGCCAGATACCGCTCGAACGCTTCATTGATGACACGTGCCTTGATTTCGGGCGCATCGATCGGGAAACACGTCTCCACACGCACGAAGAAGTTACGCGGCATCCAGTCGGCACTCGACAGGAACAGTTCATCGTCACCATCGTTAAGAAAATAGAACACGCGCGGGTGCTCAAGAAAGCGCCCCATGACTGAACGCACGCGGATATTTTCCGATAACCCCGGAATGCCGGGCTGAATGCAGCACACACCGCGGATGATCAGATCGATTTGCACCCCAGCCTGCGATGCCCGGTAGAGTGCCTCGATGATCTGACGGTCGATCAGTGCATTCATTTTGGCGCGGATCAAACCCTTCCGCCCGGCCTGTGCATGCTCGATCTCACGTTCGATTCGCTCCAACATCCCGCTATGCAAGGTGAATGGCGATTGCAGAATGCGTTTCAGACGCATCCCACGGCCCAGGCCGGTCAATTGCATGAAGAGTTTATTGACGTCATCACCCAAAAACCGATCATCGGTCAACAGGCCAAAATCGGTGTACATCCGAGCCGTGCCGGGGTGGTAATTGCCCGTGCCCAGGTGCACGAATCGTTTGAGGCGCGAACCATCACGACGCAGCACGAGGGTCATCTTTGCGTGGGTTTTGTAGCCCACGATCCCGTAAGCCACATAGGCCCCGGCTTTCTGCAAGCGGGTCGTGATGTCGATATTCGCTTCTTCATCGAAGCGGGCGCGGAGCTCAACCACAGCCGTCACTTCCTTGCCCGCGTGCGCTGCTGCCTCCAGCGCATCGACAATCGCCGAGTCCCGCCCAGTGCGGTAAAGCGTCATCTTGATGGCAACCACCTTGGGATCGCTCGCCGCCTGGCGAACAAACTCGACCACCGGCATGAACGACTCATACGGATGGTGTAACAACACCGCGCCGCGCTGCTCGATGGTTTCGAAAATATTGGCCTCGCTGCTGAATTCCTTCTTCAACTTCGGCGTGAACGGCTCGTCTTTCAGATCCGGCCGGTTCACCAACCCATACAGTGCCATCAAGCGATTGAGATTAACCGGTCCATGCACCTGAAACACCGCCTGATTGTTCAACTTGAAGCGGGCAAGGTTTTGAGCAAATCGTCATCGTCGTCGACGGCAATGGCCAGATCGCTGTTGCGCGTTACCCGGAACTGATAACAACCGGTCACCGTCATGCCGGGGAACAATTCATGGACGTGCGCGTGAATCATCGAACTTAGAAACACAAAACTCGAATTGCTGCCCGATGCCTCTTCATCCATGCGGATAATGCGCGGCAAGGCTCGCGGTGCTTGCACAATCGCCATCCAGGCTTCACGGCCATAATCGTCCGTGCCTTCCAGCGATACGACAAAATTCAGGGATTTATTGAGAATCCTCGGGAACGGATGGGACGGGTCGAGCCCCAAGGGCGTAAGCAATGGCAACAGTTCGCGGCGGAAGAACTGCTTGACCCACAAAGATTGCGCTTCATTCCAGTGGGTGCGACGAAGAAAGTGAATCCCTTCTTCAGCCAACGCAGGGATAATTTCATCATTGAGCGTGTGGTACTGATCCGCCACCAAACTATGAGCCGCTGTGTACACTTGGTCCAATTGCTCACCCGGTGTCAGACCTGAATCATCCGGGCGGTTCAACCCCACTCGAATTTGCTGGGTCAACGATCCGATGCGCACCTCGAACAACTCATCCAGATTGGACGACGAAATACAGAGAAACTTCAGCCGCTCCAACAAGGGTAGCGAAACATCCTGAGCCAGCTCGAGCACGCGCCGATTAAACGCAATCAAACTCAATTCACGGTTAATAAAAACAGGCGCGACGGGTGTCAAAGGTGTTTCAGTCATAATTTCGCAACTTGGATAAAATAGAATGCTGCAATTGATGCGATTGCAGACGGGCACGGTCAGAATACAAATTCCTCAACCGTACTGCCAACATGCGTCATTATGAAGGTTATTGGTGACATTTCGGTGAAGTGCAGTCTTCGCCAAACCTGTTCATGTATTTTGATGTTTTTCTGGAGAGTTTTCATGGATTCCTATAATGGTACGCCGCATACGCTGACCCGTTACGATGATGACATCAGTGCATTGCGCACGATGCTGATGAACATGGGCGGAGTCGCCGAACAACACTTTGCCGATGCGCTGGCTTACCTGCTCGACGGGGATGCCGAGCGCGGTGCACGCGCCCTGAAACAGGATTATGAAATCAATCGGATGGAATCATCCATTGACGAGCTCGCCATTCAGATCATCGCGAGATACTCGCCGATGGCCAATGACCTGCGCACCATCATGTCGGTCGTCAAGGCCATTACCGACCTGGAACGTATCGGCGACAAATCCGAAAAAATGGCACGAATTGCCGAAGAGATCGGCCCCATCCTGCGCCATACCGACTTCATCGGCCATCTGCGCGTCATGAGTCGCATCGTTGGCGGCATGATGCACGACGCACTTGACGCCTTTATTCGACTGGACGCCATCGCCGCCGAAGAAATCATCCGCCGCGACACACACGTCAACGAGGAATACAACGCGGTGCATCGGGTCCTGCTGAAGTACATGAACGAAAACCCCAACTCTGCCGATGTCGGCTTGCGCATTCTCTCCTGCATGCGCGCAATCGAACGCGTTGGCGATCACTGCACCAATATTGCCGAATATGTCATCTTCCAGGAAAAAGGCGCCGACGTTCGTCACAGCGACATCTCAAGCAATAAACAACGCACTCAGATCTGATCGCCCGACAACTGCGCCAGTCCAGCCCCGGAAATTCAATTAACAGGCTATCCGCCGGAAAGCAGAAAGCCCCGAAAATCGGGGCTTTTTCTCATCAACCGGAATATGAAAAATTATTTCAGCGTGGCGATGTACGCGCTCAGGTTATCCATGTCTTGCTCAGACAGACCAGCAGCGTTTGGCGCCATGATGGCAGAGTTGGGGCCACCCAGGCCTTCTTTCTTCAAAGTGGCTGTATCACCTGACTTGAACGCAACCAGAGTAGTTTTGATGCGCTCTGAGCTCAAGCCGGCCAGTTTCGGGAACATGCCTTGGCCTTGAGCCTGTATGCCGTGGCAAGAAGCGCAGGAAGCATCGTACAGACTCTTACCGGCAGCAGCGTCGCCAGCAGCCATCGCTGCACCGGAAGTCATCAAACCAGCGGCCAGCATCAATACGGTCAATTTTTTCATTGTGATCTTCTCCTGAGAGGTACGGTTGCAAAACACGTGACACGCGACAAGCGAGCAGTGCTTGAATTTAATCCAATTTTCATGCCAACCCATCAAGCCATGGAAAGTCACGGATAGACAAGGGTTATAAAAGCCAATCAAAAGTAATTCACCTTGATTCGAATTGCAAATTGCACCAACC
Organism: Halothiobacillus sp. 15-55-196; assembly: GCA_002282715.1. Classification (GTDB taxonomy): domain Bacteria; phylum Pseudomonadota; class Gammaproteobacteria; order Halothiobacillales; family Halothiobacillaceae; genus Halothiobacillus. The sequence continues at coordinate 6,614 of NCKC01000076.1, forward strand.
ACCGCTGGCTTGCAACCCCAAAAAGGCTCAAGCCGCGCGATGCGAAGCCAAAAAGCGCTTAGGGAAGCGCTGGTTTATTCAGTGCGTCCCGCTTGGGGCAGGATGCCCCAACACGAGCAAAGACGTAAGCCTTTGATTCGTGAGCGCCATCGCGGGCGTGTACCGCGTTGAGCGCGCTGATTTATTCCAAGGATGGAATAAATCAGCACTTACTTAGTTTTTAAAATAGCGCCGATCATCAAAAGTGATGACCCAATCGGGACGAAGCAATGTCAGACCGAGGATCATCATGGTGTTGATCATGGCCTCTGGCACCCACTGGATCGGCAGCAGGGGAAAGTAGCTTGATGCCAGCACATCCCAAGTGTAGATGCCCAGTACCAGCATCAGACTCGCCGAGGCAAGCGCCGCGGCCATCGCTCCGAGGATCGCTGATAAAAAACTGTTTACAAACAGATAGATAAAATAATTGGTAGGCAGCAGCCTTTGGGCACCCGCATTAATCAAGGCAGTCACGATTACAGGTGGCACCACCATGCCAAGCATGTCCAACCCGATGCCCGAAAACGCCATCTGCCCTGCCAGTGACAGGAGCAACAGGGTCACGCCGCCAACGACCAATGCCAGAGGCCAGCCCACCATCAAAGTCACGACGGTCAGCCCCAAAAAGTGCAAGGACAATCCGGGCAGCGCAGAGGAAGAGAACAGCCAGAGCATCGCCAAAAAGACCACACTGGCAGCGATCAGGTTCAAACGCTGCGGCGCATGCAACAGAGCACGCCAAGGCGACCGGTACAGCCCAAAACCGATTAAAAAAACAAACAACAGCCAGTTGAGCCACAGAAAATCCGGCGAAATAAGACCATTTGGAACATTCATTTTGAAAAAACTCTATTGTCTATAAGTAAATTTGATCGTAATATCTGATCGAATTTATATGGAATTGCCGTTGTCCGGGCGCAACCCGGCCCTTTTTCCACTGATAACGCGCAAGCAATCACAACGCTTTTGCCACGGAGTAAGAAACATGTCCGAATCATCAACAGCGCACAGCCGACTGGCCCATATGCCGATTTCCATGTTTGGCATGGTCATGGGCATGGCGGGCTTTACCATCGCCATGCAAAAAGGCGAGCAATTATTGCAGTGGTCGCACGCGACCAGCACGATATTTATGTATTTCACTTTTGGCCTGTTTGGCATCCTCGCCTTGGCCTATCTCGCCAAGTTGGTGAAATATCCCGGT
>NCKC01000077.1 GCA_002282715.1 Halothiobacillus sp. 15-55-196
AGAAGCCACGATGATGGCCGTAAACATGACTTTGAAAACAGACCAGTCAGTCAGACGGAACTGGGCCGTCAACTTGCACGGCGATCCAAAGCCCGCCTGTTCTAATACATAGCCAAACAAAATCCCGGAGGCCAATGCAGTACCCGCTACCCCATAATCCATTACAAGACCCTCCGCAGCAGTGCGCTCAAACCAAGGCCGACAAAAAAGAAAACCACGAGGAATATGAAGCCACCTATTCCCAGCATCGTAGTACCGGACAAACCCACACCACTGGTGCACCCCGCGGCCAGGCGTGAACCAAAACCAGCCAGCGCGCCACCGATCAAGGCGAGGGCAAGACGCGGCCAAACCCCGATTTTGCCGGCGCCCGTATCGACTTTCAGTTTGAAACGACCTGCGCTGACAGCCGCCAGAAGCGCGCCGATGGCGACCCCGACAACTTCCACGACGATCCAGCTCGCAAACGGATTGGCACCATTCGCAACCATGCCGCCGAGATAGCCATTGGATTCCGTTGCCGCCGGCCCCAACCAGGCGGCAATACTGGCGAACGTACCCGATGCACCTACGCCATTCCCGACAAGAACGAAAGTAAGAATAAGGACCAATCCGAGCACCAACCCGGAAACCAAGGGCGGCCACAGCGGGCGTACCGAAGCACCATCAGACATGTATCACTCCTTTTCTCTGCTAATTAATACCATAGGACCTTATAGCCTAAAGACAGGTTAAACGCCCAATCGATATGTTTGATTGAACCATTCGCTTCCTCTATTCATGCGTTAAATGGCTTGTCATCCAATGGCACATTTCAGAATGATGCCGACTCAGCCTCCAGGTAAGCAAGTGAAGTGTACTTGCCTATGTTTTCGTCGAAGCCTTTGGTTACCGGTGCGTATTTTTTCACGCGCGGATCTTCAAGTGCCAAAGATTTGGCCAGTTCCTGCCCGCCCATCTGCTCGACAGCCTTTTGTGCAGACTGGTAAATTCCCTCGAACAATTCCCGGTTGTGCGCAAGAACCTGCTTGCCGGGATGCCCATGTGCGGGAATCCACAATGCCCCCGGCACCGCCGCTTCCAGCGCATCATAATATTTGAATGTCCCGCGGAAACTGCCATCGTCCATGAATGCGATTCGATTATCCATCGCGACATCACCGACATGAACGATGTTGTGCCCCACGATTTCCAGACTGATATCGGAGGGCGTATGTGCCGTACCGTAGAAATGCACCTTGATTTTCGTATCACCGAAATCGAGAACGTCGCCATGCCCCAATGCCAGTGTCGGCGGCGTGACGGCCGTACCTATGGTGGCGTTGTCGGTCGAACGCTCCATCAGGTTGCGCCAGAACTCACCTTGCCCGGTCTTGATGGCCGAGATGGTTTTCTCATGCGCATAAAGAGGCACTGGGTCAACTGACGGATCTGACGCAATGCCATCTCGCCAATTTGCCGGGACGCGCCACTATCGATAATGATCACGCCTTTTTCCGTGTTCACGAAAGTCACGTTACTCATCATCCCCTGATTCTCCGCCGAGGGAAAACCCCATGGTGAGACAATGCAGAATACGTGCTCAGCCAACCGGGTAGGCTTGATGTCAGGCACCTTCGGCCCGGCAATAACCAGATTCTCCTCTGCAAAAACACGCGCGGAAAAAGCAGCTGGCAACATGGTCGCTCCGGCCACGAAGCCTACGGATTGCAAAAAGCGTCGACGGGGCATAGGTTCTGTAATTGATTTCATAGTGTTTAATCTCATTTTTATCTGACTCCCAATCCGGGTAGAACGACTCGACCGGATGGCCGAGCATGACTCCTGCTATGATCTTGGCCAGTGCGATGAAATATTTCAATACCATAATTATTGATTCTTTAAATAAACCCCTGAATTTGCTTGTCGGTTCGGCGCGATTTCGACACCACAGCCTGCACGCGAATCTCCAGCAGGGAGCCAGAAACATGACTTCTTCGCTCCAAGGACACGACCGGACCCCATGAGTTGCCTCAACCAACACGACTGCGCCACCTTCGCACTTGCACACGCAGAAGCGGTTTGTCTTGCACGTGGCGCGCGATTAACCCCCATCCGGCGTGCCGTGCTGACGGAAATATGGGCGAACCACGAGGCGACAAAAGCCTATGATTTGATTGCTCGGCTCTCAAGCGAAGGCAGCCTGATCAAGCCGCCCACCGTTTATCGCGCACTGGATTTTTTGCTGGCACACGGATTGATTCATCGCATCGAGAGTTTGAACGCGTTCATCGGTTGCCATCATCCGGACACGCAGCATCAGGCCATTTTGATGATCTGCGACCAATGCGGCACGATTAACGAAGCAGCCAGCGAGCCCCTCAATGGCATCCTGAGCGCGCTCACTCTTGCGGAGAAATTCAAAGTGACGCACCAGTCCATCGAGCTGCACGGTCTATGCGCAACCTGCCAAAGGCAGGGATGAAAGAAGTCCGCATCAAGGGAAACTTCAAGCTAAACTAGGGCCCGTCATTCTCGCCATATCTGGTTTTCTCATGCCCACATCCCAAGAAATCGCCCAACTTCGTGCCGATCTGGTTCAAACCACCACGCTGATGAATCAATCGCTCACGCTGCATTCCACCTGGGGCTTGTTTTCCCCGCGTGAAATCGACGAAGGCACGCGTTTACTGATGGGTTTTCTGGATGCGCCGAAACCCGGCCAGACTATTGTGGACTTGGGCTGCGGCTATGGCCCGATCGGGCTGGCCCTCGCAAAAGCCCAGCCCAAGGCGGAAGTGATTTTGCTCGACAAGGACTTCGTCGCCTGCGCGTTTGCGGCAAGCAATGCCCAACGCAATCATTTGGGCAACGTCGTCGTCAAGCCCAGCAACGGTCTCGATGCCCTGCTCGGCCAACACGTGGATCGCATCGTATCAAACGTACCCGCCAAAGTGGGTAAAGAGATGTGGTCGATCATGCTCTGGGATGCTGCCGAGGCGCTCAACCCCGGCGGGGATATCTGGTTTGTGAGCATCAATGGTCTTCGCGACTACTTCAAGCGCACATTCAAGGAACAGTTCGGCAACTACGAAAAAATCAAACAGGGCCAGAACTACACCATTCATAGAGCGATCAAATCATAGTTTTTTAATGGGTTCAGATGCCATCTTTGGACATTTGGCCGACATTCACCATCCGATCGAGAGCATCCCCAGTGACAACCGATTTCTATACCTGGCATTTGCAGGGCGATGGCACAGCACGCCTGCTTCCCCTTTCAGATGAAACACCCTGCGCGGGACCAGTCTGGGTGCACCTGAACTACACACGGCCAGAAACCCAAGAATGGATTCGAAGCCGAATCGATTTGGACAGTACGGTTCAAGACACCCTTTTGGCAGAAGTGACCCGCCCGCGCGCCCTGATTCTCGATCAAGGACTGCTCCTCACGCTGCGCAGCATCAATCACAACCCGGGGCAAGAACCGGATGACATGATCGGCATCCGGCTCTGGATCACACCAAAGCTCATCATCAGCACTCATTTGCGCACCTTGCGGGCAGTCAATACCTTGCAGCGCGATATGGAAACCAACAACGCGCCCAAAGATGCCGGTCAATTTGTTACGCGGCTTGTTGAATTGTTGAACGAGGACATGCTGGATACGATCGAAGAAATTGACGAACTCACCGACAATTACGAAAAAATCATGCTGATCAGTGAGGATGTCGAACCGGTATCCGACCGTGATCTGGCCGATCTGCGTACCATGATTCTCACGTTACGTCGCTACCTAGGTCCGCAAAGGGACGCCCTGCTTTCCGTTATCGGCAGCCACCTGATCTGGATGAAGAAAGGGCCAATCCAGCGCCTTCGAGAAGCGGAAAACAGACTGACTCGCTATCTTGAAGTACTGGATGCCTCCCGCGACCAAATGCGGATTATTCAGGAACAATTGCAGACCCGCTCCAACAATGAGCTAAACAAACAACTGACCTTTCTGACTGCACTGTCAGCCATTTTCCTGCCATTGACATTCATCACCGGCCTATTCGGGGTCAATATTGATGGCATTCCCGGGAATGAGGGGCACCCGTGGGCCTTCAGTATCTTCGCCCTGCTACTGGGGGCACTGGGTGCCGTTCTCATCTACCTGTTCAAACGCGCCCGATTGTTCTGACCGTTCGCGCCGCTCGCTCAACTCAAGAAGCACGAGACATCCATTTGGATAACGCCCGAACACCAGTGGCCCGAAGAATCGCTTTTTTATGATCAATACCTGCGGTCGTCACCTTCTGAACAGGCTTTGGGGCATCGATTTCCTGCCGCACTTTCGCCTGAACGGGCAACAACGGCAGAAACCCGGCAGCCATAATCTCTAATGCGTCTTGCATCCCCAAACGATTCAGAACCTCTTCGGGCGCTTCGATGAAATGCGCATAAGAAATTCCCACAAGATGCAGACGGCAGGCTGCATAAACTTCTGCCCAGTCAATCGAGGTGGTATGTGCGGTGCCATCAACTAAGTGATTCATGATCAATCTCCAACTTATGTCTACTTAATTTACACAAAAAGATAGTAGACATTCAATCAAGATGCGTCAATATTGTTTAGTCAAGTTTATTGACATATGTTGTATTTGCGGCACAATGACGTGCAAATCATCTATCGACACACAAAAAAACCATGGTCAATTTTGCTGAAATTTCGGCGCTGAAATGGGATGTTCGACAACGCCTCACGCTTTTGGAAAGCACACTGTTGCTCACGGGTTGGGTGCGTACGCAGGCGCTCGTCGAGACGTTCAGCATCAGTCGGGCTCAGGCATCCAAGGATTTTGCGGTGTACATGAACCTTCGCCCCGATAATCTCAAGTACAACAAATCGCTGAAATATTACGAAGCAGGTGACAGTTTCACCCCGCTACTGCTCACCGGTTCGGCCACGGATGTACTCAATGCCCTGCAGGTGGTTAATCCACAGCAGACACCCGTGGTTACCCTGGCTGCCGCTCTGCCAGCCATCCAGGTGGTACAGCCCCTGGATCGTCAACTGGATTGGTCGGTTCTGAAGGCAGTGAGTCAGTCTATCTGCCAAAAACGCAAACTCAAGGCTGCGTACCAGTCCATGAATCGCAATGAACCAACCGAGTTGACCCTCTCGCCGCATCATTTGGTGTTCAGTGGTTTCCGCTGGCATGTTCGTGCATTCAGTGATACGCACCAGACATATCGTGATTTCGTATTGGCACGATTCAGGGGAGAGGCGCCCCAATTGCTGAATGAAACTGCGATCACGGGCGATCACGATGCGGCATGGCATCAAACCATTGATGTGATCATCGGGCCGCACCCGGACCTTCCGGAAAGCCAGCAAATGATTCTGGCCGAAGACTACGGAATGGTCGATGGAACACGTTGCGAGCCCGTTCGTCAGGCCTTACTGCCGTACTTCTTGCGGTTGATGCAAATTGAGCCCGAACGGCAACACCCCGACCCGAAAATCCAGCAGATCATTCTGAAAAACCCGGAACAGGTTCAACCGTTTTTGTGGAACAACAACACGCCTGCAGAAAATGGGGTTAATTCGGGCGGGTGCTAGCGACTGGGCAAATAGGCCATGGGATCGACGGGTTTACCATCCCGACGGATCTGGAACAGCAAACTGCCGGTTTTATCCTTTGC
>NCKC01000078.1 GCA_002282715.1 Halothiobacillus sp. 15-55-196
AGCCCACGCCAGCCAGGCATCGGCATCGGCCTGGAGTTCCACATGCATGAAGCGGTTGGCCAATGGCGCGGGCATGACATAGGTAATGCCCCGATCATCCAGGCGGTTGCCCGCAGCCACGATGCTCCAGCCTTCCGGCAGGCGGTAAGCGCCCAACCGTCGATCAAGAATCAATTGATAAGCCGCAGCAGCCACAGGCGGCGGTGCGGCATTGATTTCATCGAGAAACAACACGCCGTGCATGCCATCGCGGGCCTCATCCGGCAACTCATCCGGCGGTATCCAGCGGACCTTGCCGTTGTCGTGCAGAGGTATGCCGCGCAGGTCGGTGGGTTCGAGCTGGGAAAGTCGCAGGTCGATCAATGGATAACCCTGCACTGCTGCCGCCTCGCGCACGAGATCCGATTTACCGATCCCCGGCGCCCCCCAGATCATCAAGGGCACCGCCCACTCTGGAGCGGTCAGTGTCTCGGATAGCAATTCGGCCAATGCGGGGGCATCGAGCGCGGGGACGGTTTGTTCAAAACTCATGGTCAAAACTCATGTTCAATAATCAGGGGTGACGCGCTCAAATCGGCCCGATTCTGGGGGTATCAAGGGTACCCCTGATAAGCCAACTATGGTCAATGAGGCCCGCATTTGGCAAAATTGCGGGTTAACACATTCAGATCGCGTTGTTCGCAGCGGACCGATGCAGAAAGCCAGTCAAAGAAACTCAGGGGTATGTCATGAATAATCTCGAATCGATTCTAACGGAAAACAGGGTATTCCAACCCAACCCCGAGTTTGCCGCCCACGCACGAATTGGTTCTCTGGATGCCTACAACGCACTGGTCGCCGAAGCTCAAAACGATTACGAGGGCTTCTGGGCCCGTCAGGCCCGTGAATTTTTAACCTGGGATACGCCGTTCACCACCATTCTCGACGATTCAAATGCACCGCACTATCGCTGGTTTACCGACGGCAAACTCAACGCATCAGTGAATTGCATCGACCGCCATCTGCCCACCAAGGCACAGAAAGTAGCGATCATTGCCGAAGCGGACGACGGCAGCGTGCGGGAAATCACCTATCAGCAGTTGCACGATGAAGTCGCCCAACTCGCCAATGGCATCAAATCGCTCGGCGTCACCAAAGGCGACCGTGTGATTATCTACATGCCGATGATCCCCGAGGCCAGCATCGCCATGCTCGCCTGCGCCCGCATCGGCGCCATTCACTCGGTGGTATTCGGCGGCTTCTCGGCCGAAGCGCTGCGCGACCGGATCAATGACACAGGTGCTCGCTTGGTCATCACTGCTGACGGCGGCATGCGCGGGGGACGAACCGTGCCCCTCAAATCTGCGGTCGACAAGGCGCTCGAAGCCGGATGTCCCAGCGTGGAGAAAGTCGTGGTCTTCGAACGACTCGGCAATGCCGCGCTCTACGCCGGCACGGATGTCGCCTGGAGCGCACTTATTGCCGACAAGTCAACCACCTGCGACCCCGAAATGGTCGAGGCCGAACACCCGCTGTTTTTGCTGTACACCTCCGGCTCCACCGGCAAACCCAAGGGCGTGCAGCACGCCACCGGCGGATTTCTTGTCAATGCCGCACTCACCAATGCCTGGGTTTTCGACCTGAACGATGATGATGTGTACTGGTGCACTGCCGATGTGGGCTGGATTACCGGCCACAGCTACGTCACTTACGGCCCGCTGGCACTTGGCGTTACTCAAGTCATGTTCGAGGGCATCCCCTCTTATCCGGATGGTGGCCGTTTCTGGCAGATGATCGAACGCCACAAAGTTTCCGTGTTCTATACCGCGCCGACTGCCATACGCGCCCTGATGAAGCTCGGCGATGACGTTCCGGCCAAGTCCGACCTTTCCAGCCTTCGCTTGCTCGGCACCGTGGGCGAACCCATCAACCCCGAGGCCTGGATGTGGTATCACCGCGTAATTGGCGGCGAGCGCTGCCCGATTGCCGACACCTGGTGGCAAACCGAAACCGGCGCCCACATGATCGCACCATTACCTGGCGCTATCGCGACCAAACCCGGCTCCTGTACGCGTCCTTTACCTGGAATCATCGCGGACATTGTCGATGACGAGGGTAACCCCGTGGGGCACAATCAGGGCGGGAACCTGGTCATCAAAAAGCCTTGGCCTTCGATGATCCGCACCATCTGGGGCGATGATGCCCGCTTCCAGCGCAGTTATTTTCCAGAAAAGCTCAAGGGTTATTACCTCGCCGGCGATTCGGCGCGCCGCGACGATGATGGCTACTTCTGGATCATGGGCCGTATCGATGACGTGCTGAACGTATCCGGCCATCGCCTCGGCACCATGGAAATCGAATCGGCGCTCGTGGCTCACCCGCTGGTTGCCGAGGCTGCCGTTGTCGGTAAACCGCATGATATTAAAGGTGAATCGATCGTCGCCTTCGTCGTCTGCAAAGGCGATCGTCCGGAGGGTGATGCCGCCGATGCCATGGTCAAAACCCTGCGCGACTGGGTTGCCGAGCAGATCGGCCCCATCGCCAAACCCGACGACATCCGATTTGGCGACAACCTGCCTAAAACCCGCTCGGGGAAAATCATGCGCCGGTTGTTGCGCGGCATCGCCATCGGCGAGTTGCCTCAGGGCGATGTATCGACACTTGAAAATCCGGCTATCCTAGAACAACTTCTCGGTAAATAACGTATAAAAAAAGGGAGTCGAACGGCTCCCTTTTATCATTGCATCCCGATCACAACCCCAAAGCACAGGAAGGTCTTGTCGTGTCTACCTCAGAAAACTCCGTCAGTCGCAAAGTCAAGGTTTGGGACCTCCCGACTCGTCTGTTTCACTGGTTGCTGGTCATCGGGGTGTTTGCCATGTGGCTGACCGCCGATGTACTGGACCGACTCGGACTGCATATGGCCATCGGTCTCGCCCTGCTCGGCCTGATTGTGTTCCGGCTTGTCTGGGGATTCATCGGCAGCGATACCGCTCGGTTTGCACAATTCGTGCGTCATCCGAAACATACGCTTGCGTATCTTAGAGGAGTAAATCGAGGCGTCTGGCTCGGGCACAATCCCTTGGGGGCATTGTCAGTGCTCGCCCTCATCTTCTCGGTAATGGTGCAACTGGTGACCGGCCTATTCGCCAATGATCAGATTTTCAATGAAGGACCGCTTTCAGATTACGTCTCCGAAAGCACGCAAGATCTCATGAGTCTGATTCACGGGATTAATTTTAACGTGTTACTGGGCTTGATTGCGCTCCACTTGCTGGCGATTGCCTTCCATCAATTCAAAAAGCACGAGCCGTTGGTTCAAGCCATGATTACCGGCAAACGCGCGCTTCAACCCGATGAAACGGTGCAAAACCAAAACTTACGCTTTGCGGGCTGGTTTGCCTTTGTTATCGCCGCCCTTATCGGCGTCGGCGTCTGGTACCTGATGAGCTACCACGCATCAATGGTTGCGGGCTGGCTGGGGCTGCATTGAAACCACGCCAATAATTTGCCAGCGGGCACATCTTGCCCGAAGACTTTTTAACAAATCACCCGTTCAGTCGCCTTAAGCATAATCGAAGCATCAGCGTCCAACGAGCACAACTGGCAGCGTCGCTATTCGAATCGAATAATGCAGAAATGCCTGGACTGAAACAGACTGACGTAAACGCAACCCGATAGTAGTAAGCATAAAAAAACCCGCCACAATGGGCGGGTTTTTCGCGGGCCCGGCAAGCGGGCTCTGCGGACAATTAACGCTTGGAGAACTGAACCGCGCGGCGAGCTTTACGCAGGCCGACTTTCTTACGTTCCACTTCACGCGCATCACGGGTCACAAATCCAGCAGTACGCAGCTTGCCGCGGAAGCTTTCATCGTACTCCATCAACGCACGGGTCAGACCGTGACGAATCGCACCTGACTGACCGCTGGGGCCGCCACCGGCTACGGTGCAGAACACATCGAAGCGGTCGCCCACTTCGAGCAGTTCCAAAGGCTGACGAACGACCATGCGTGCCGTTTCACGACCGAAGAAGTCTTCGATGGTTTTACCGTTGATGGTGATCGTGCCGTTACCAGGACGAAGAAAAACCCGTGCCGCAGATGTTTTGCGACGACCGGTACCGTAATTTTGGGTGACTGCCATGACTGATGATTCTCCGATCAGATATATGTCGCGACCCAGCGGGTTCTTGGGCAACATGCCTTTCACTGCCATTTCGATGACACGCTCAGGCGCACGTTCGATCATTTTCTCGAACGTGAAGTGCTTCATGTTACCGATGAAGCCCGTATGGAAGTGGTACATCTTGTCTTGCGCTTTGTTGCCGGTGACTTTGACGTCTTTCGCGTTGACGATGATGATGTAATCGCCGGTATCCACATGCGGCGTGAATTCAGCTTTGTGCTTGCCACGCAGGCGACGCGCCACTTCAGTCGCCAAGCGGCCGAGGGTTTTGCCTGATGCGTCGATCACAAACCAGTCGCGCTTGACTTCTGCCGACTTGGCGGAAAATGTTTTCATTTATATAGCTCCCAAAGAAGCGAAAAGAGTGCCGAAAAACGGACATTAATTCAAAGAGGCGGCGATTCTAGCGAAACATGCCGCCACTGACAAGT
>NCKC01000079.1 GCA_002282715.1 Halothiobacillus sp. 15-55-196
CGGTGAAACAGGTCTTCGCGGAACTGGCCACTGGTCACACGATCCTCAAGGCGTTGATGGGTCGCCGCCACAATGCGCACATCGGTTCGGATGAGCTGCGTGCCGCCCACGCGATAGAACTGACCGTCGGCCAGAACACGCAGCAGCCGCGTTTGTAGATCCATCGGCATGTCACCGATTTCATCGAGGAAGAGTGTGCCGCCGTGGGCTTGCTCGAAGCGACCGACGCGTTGCCCGGCTGCACCGGTGAAGGCGCCTTTTTCATGCCCGAACAATTCGGATTCGAGCAGGTCTTTGGGGATGGCCGCGGTGTTCAGTGCAACAAACGGCCCCTGGCGGCGCAGGCTGTGCTGGTGAAGCGCGCGGGCGACCAGTTCCTTGCCGGTGCCGGATTCGCCATTGATGAGCACGGTCACATTCGAGCGAGCAAGGCGACCGATCGCGCGGAAGATCTCCTGCATGGCCGGCGCATTGCCGATCAGGTCGGTTTGGGTATCGGTCGCGTTCGCAGATTCGGTCGTTATCTCCGGGGCTTTCGGCTGTCGTGAACTGAGTGCACGCTGGGCCAGGCGCACGGCATCATCAATGTCGAACGGTTTGGGCAGATAGTCGAATGCGCCGCCCTCGAAGGCGCCGACCGCACTGTCGAGATCCGAGTGCGCCGTGATGATGATGATCGGCAATTCCGGGTGACTGTTTTGCAAGGATGAGAGTAGGCCCAGGCCATCCTCGCCGGGCATCCGGATGTCCGAGAACAGGACGTCGGGTGTGCTGGTGCGTAATCGAGCGAGGAGCTTGGCAGCACTCTCAAAGGACTCGACCGTGAAACCGGCCGACTTCAGCGCCCGTTCCAGCACCCAGCGGATGCTGTGGTCGTCGTCGACGACCCAGATTTTGGCGGCGTTTTTACTGCTTTGTTGAGAGGGATTTAAAGTCATCATGGCGTTGTCTCTTGATGGTGCTGCCCATGAGAATCCTGGCCGGGTAGCGACTGGCTTAACGGTAAAATCAATGAAAAGCGAACAGTTCCCGGCTTTTGTTTGAACTCGATCAAGCCCTGGTGCTGTTCGGCGATGGTCTGTGCAATGGATAGACCCAGTCCGCTGCCATGGGCCCGGCCACTGACCATGGGCAGAAACAAGCTCTCGACCAGAGTGTCTGGCACAGGTGGACCGTTGTTTTCGACATCAATTCGAAGCACGAGCCGGTGTAAGGTCTGGTGAATCGTGAATCGCCGTAGCACCCGCGTTTTGAATCGCAGTGTCGGGTTGTTTGTGTCGTTTTCACTCATCGCCTGAAGCGCATTGCGGCTAAGATTGAGCAAAACCTGGATGAGTTGGTCTCGATCCGCCAGTACATCCGGGATGCTGGGATCGAAGTCAAAATGCCACTGCAGTGGCGTTCGCAGCTGGGTTTCCTCCGCTTCGATGCTCAGCAGTCGGCGCACTTGCTCGAGCGGTTCATGTATGTTTATCCGCTGCATCTGCGGGCGATTGTTGGGGCCGAGCATCCGGTCGATCAGATTTTTCAATCGATTCGATTCATTGAGGATGATCTGCGTGAACTCCCGCAAGTGTGCATTGGGTAATTCCCGCTCCAATAGTTGAGCTGCGCCTTGGAGCCCGCCCAGCGGGTTTTTCAGCTCGTGCGCCAGCCCACGGACCAGTTGGCGGGTAGATATTTGCATGGCATGAAGTTGAGCGTCACGAGTAATGCGCATGTGGCGCTCGATATCGGCAAGCTCCAGCAGCATATCGGCCCCCGCGATATCCGGGGATGGCGTAATGGCACAATCGGCGATGTGCGTTTGTCCGTGGATTGAAACCAGTTCTGCTTCGCGCAGCGTGACAACTTGTTCCGTCAAACGTGCTTCAGCAACAGCCTTGGCCAAAATGGGGTTCTGTTCGAAAAAAGGAGCAAAGCCCTGCTTGAGCAATACGCCGTAACTCACATCCCAGAATTGTTCGCCGGCAGAATTGATGTAAAGCAGCTTGTCCTCTGCATCCAGAACCACGATGGCAGTGGTCAGTGCGTCGGCCAGGCGCGCCGTGCGAATAGGCATTTTTTTCTCGGGCTGTGTCAAATCTTCTCCTCGTGCTCGTGCCCATGGATGATTCAGTCAGAAGGCATAACGCAAAGAACATGCCGAAATGGCACCTTTTGCGCAGAAAACTTCGTTTATTCGTTTTGAATCATTGGGTTTTGATTGGCATCAAAAAATCCCTGGATCGGAGCAGGAATTGTACATTCACCGATGGCAGGGGTTTTAGGGAACCTCTGATTGAATCCCTCGTGAGCCGAGTTGCTGATCCAAAAGCCGCAAAACGAGGCAGAGGCCGCAGGTCGTAGTTTACGCTACGATGCCCTGTGTTGCGCCGCTCACGAATGGAATAACCATTCGTTTCGCGCCGCGCCTTGCGACTCATCCCTCAAAAACCCGTCTCGGCCACGAAGGATTCAATCAGAGGTTCCTTAGTGAAAAGCCGCTTTATTGCACAAATATGGTGCTCAAAGCTTTTGTGTTTGTTTTATTTTTGTGCACTGTCATCCATACCCTGCTTCAGATCAATGACGACAGGGTTGGATTGGAAGATGTTTTTACCCTTGCGCATGATAATGGCAATAATGGCGTGCGTTCCGGGGGTTAGATCACTGATCATGAATCGTTGCCCAGTTGAGTCATCGACCCGTGTGTTGCCATCAATGACGATGCGCATCCGGTCACCCACGCTCTGATCCAGCTCGGGAGAGAGTTTTGTTTGCACGAAAATGGTGCCTCCGGCGTGGGCGGTGACAGCCCCGGCCTTAGGTTCGGTGATGATCAGCGATTGATAGTGCCCATTGCGATTTTGCGGCGGGATTGCGGGGGTCGACGACACAGTCTCTGGTAACGACTGGCGGACGATCTTCGGTGCATTGCTCGTGTTTTCCGCGGGGGCGGCTGTGATCCGGCCCTGTTGAGAAGTGCTGCTCACGTCCGGTTTGCCGACAGGGGTGTCCACAGCCGGAGCCGTGCCCTGCGGTTGCATTTGTACTGAGGGGACCAAAGGTTCCGAAGGTTTGGGCGATTCGGCATTGGCCGCCGGTTTTGATGGTTCGGTGGCGGGCGGCGTGGAAGGCGGGAGATTGATCGGCGTGAGCGGGATGACGGGCGGCGGGTCGATGTTCAGCTTTTGGGCACCTTTGGTGGGTTGATCGGTAAAGACGACTTCCCCTTTGCTGTTTGTGTATTTGTATATCGTTTCTGCCTCTACGGCCATAGGTGCAAGCGATAGCGAGAAAAAAACGGACATGACCAGAATGGTCGAAGCAAAATGGGCTGATCGTGGTAAGCGGGCGATTCTCATCGGCATCGGACTCCTTGTCTTTGTGCGGCAACGGATGGTGAGTTCACTAGCCTAACATCTGCTCAATGAGTGCTGCGTATTTTCGGCAGGTCTCTTTTGTGTCCGCCACCACGTTGATATGCCCCAATTTGCGTCCGGTGCGTGGTTCCTTGCCATAGTCGTGCAAATGCACGCCCGGTAACGCGAGGATGGGGGCGCGTGGCGGAATGCTGCCGACCAGGTTGAACATGATGCTGTAGCCCGCGCACGCCGTGCTGCCCAGCGGCCAACCCAGGATGGCCCGCAGATGGTTCTCGAACTGTGAGGTGATCGCTCCGTTTTGGCTCCAATGCCCACTGTTGTGGACGCGCGGTGCCATTTCGTTGGCAATGAGCCGACCTTCGTACTCAAAGAATTCGATGGCGAGCACACCCACATAATCCAGCCCATCGAGCACATGGCGAGCATATTCTTCTGCCCTTTCTTGTGCGGGATCATCCATGTGAATTTCGGTACGGTGCAGAATGCCGCAGCGATGCTGGTTCTCGCTGACCGGGTAAAACGCACACTCGCCGCGTGTGCTGCGTGCCGAGATGATGGACACTTCGCGCGTGAAGGGGATCATCTGCTCCAGAATCGAAGGGTTGCCGCGGATGGCCTCCCAGGCGGGCTGTAAGTCGTCGCTGTGTCGGATAACAATTTGCCCCTTGCCATCGTAACCGAGCCGTCGGGTTTTCAGGATACAGGGGTAACCGAGGTCCAAAACGGCCGATTGCAGGTCTTCGAAGGAATCTATGGCGTGGTATTTGGCAACCGGGATGCCGAGCGATTCGAAAAACATTTTCTCGTGTACACGATCCTGGGCGATGGATAAAGGGCGTTCGCCGGGATGAATCTGATTGTGTCGCGCGATACTGGCAACGGCGGATACCGGAACATTTTCGAATTCGAGTGTAATGGCATCGCACTCAACCGCGAGTTGTTCCAAGGCCAACTCGTCATCGTACTCGGCCTGAATGTGGCGCCCGAGTCGGCCTGCCGGGGCCTGTGCGGATGGGTCAAGAAAGGTGAAACTCAACCCCAGTGAGATACCGGCCAAGGCCAGCATCTGGCCCAGTTGGCCTGCGCCGATCACGCCAATATGTGCCTGATCCGGTGTAGGGTCTGGTAATGGTGTGCGCATGGTGCGAGGGTCCGTTCAGAGAGATGGCGGTGGTGTTCGGGGGTCAGTGCTGGCCAGCACGGTTTCGGTTTGGGCATGGCGATAGGCATCGAGGCGGCGCGCCAGCGCTTCGTCATGAACGGCGAGTTGGGCTGCCGCCAGCAGTGCGGCATTGACCGCGCCGGCGCGTCCGATCGCCAAAGTGCCCACAGGGATTCCCGCAGGCATTTGCACGATGGAGAGCAGCGAGTCCCAGCCGGACAATGCCTTGGATTGCACGGGTACGCCCAGAACGGGAAGCCGAGTTTTGGCAGCCAGCATACCGGGTAAATGCGCCGCTCCGCCGGCCCCGCCAATAATCACCCGCAAGCCACGCTCGATCGCTGTTTGCGCATAGTCAAACAGACGATCCGGCGTGCGATGAGCGGAAACGACCTCCGCCTCAAAAGGAATTTGCAGATTGGTTAGCGTGGCGCAAGCGTGTTGCATGGTGTCCCAGTCGGATTGGGAGCCCATGACGACGCCGACCAGGGGCGAGGGGTGGTTGGCTGCGATGGGGGTGAGGGGCTGTTCACTCATCTGACTGACATGCTCGCGGCGGGAGCAGGTGCGCTCAAAAATGGCGTCGCGGTTTTCAGGGCGCCGGCTGCCGAGATGTAAAGAAACACCGCGATGGCCAGAACCCAGGCGCTCGCGCGGATGGCCTTGGTCTTGCCCAGCCGTAGCGCGAACAGGCCCAGAACGATATAAACGATCAGACCGACGATCATGACAGTGACGTAGTCCGGATTCACGCCATAACGCCAGAACATCAAATAGCTGGCGATCAGGGCGCTGACCAGTAAAACGGTATCGACAATATGCGGAGTAATTTTAACCCAGCGTGCCCTGAGCCGCGGCGAGTCTTTAAGCATCCAGATGCCGCGCAGGATGAAACCGATCAGGGAAAGAACAACGGCAAGTCCATGAATATGGACTGATATCTGTGCGATGGTCATACGCGCTCCGGCGGTGCGAGAAAACAAGACTGCCATTAAACACCAAGGCCAGGACGAATGCCAGACGATTGAATTGCATTATTTCCCTGCTTTTGCGACAGGGCGGGCATTGCGGATATATTTATTCGGGAATGCAGATTTCTCCCGCCCACATGGCCCGGGCAGTCTTCACCATCAGATAACCGATCAGTAACGCCAGGAACCCGAACAGAAACCCACAGAGATAGGCATAAAAAATCATACCGGTGATGTGGTGCATGATCAGGGTTGCAATCGTCATGGCAGCGACCGGAAAGGTGTAGGCCCAGAATGGCAGACCGAAGGGAATCGTCACAAAACGCTTGGCCTGGAAAAACAGCAGCAAGGTGATGAACAGGGCAAAGTTGTACAGGATATGCCCCATGTCATCCAGCCCGCCCGGATGCAGCGCGTGCCAGGAAATAAACCCGACGGCCGGCGGGGCAATCATGATAAACAACGTGGGCATCAGCTTGCTGGGTGTGGGCGCATGGAAAAAATAACGGTTCATCAGGACGGTGAGCAGAACAATCCAGAAAATCACCCCGATGCTGAAAAAGAACCACGAAATCTGGATATATCCGAGTGCGGTCCCGGTAATCGGAACCAGTATGTTCCCCACGATCGGGATAAACCAGGCCGGGTTGGCGTGGTGAATCTGGAATTTTTCGTGATGGATCCAATTGCTTAGAATAATGAGGGTAAACAGCAACTGAACCGGGGTGCCGATGCTCCATAGCCACAGGGCCAGCGTCTTGTTGAAACCAAGTGCGATAATGCTGAGCAAAATCAGGCTGATGGAAATGGCGGGAAAGAAGCTCAGGCGAACCACATGATTGAATTCGGCGTGCACTTCACCGGGATATTTCACCAACTTGGCGAGATAGGCCAAGGCGAGGATGCCAAACAGGCCAAAAGTGAAATACATAAATATCGTGCTGGTCGCGTGCGACCA
>NCKC01000080.1 GCA_002282715.1 Halothiobacillus sp. 15-55-196
CGCGCATCAAGCCACTGTGTCCAATCGCGTGTTGTGATAATTTCAATCCTCAAAACTAAATAAGGCAGTCCATCGGTTCATCATGCGCCTTCCCGTGAACATTTTCCTCTGGACCTTCGGCGCCACGCTGCTGCCGGTGCTGGCACTGGTTTGGGGCGTTACCGCGTTCAGCGAACAACGATTCCAGACAGAGGTCAACCGTGAGATCGGCGACAATATCCAGTCGCTCACGGGGGAAATCAACAACCGGCTGCGTTATGAGCGCGAGGTGTTGCGCGGTATTGCCCACTCCCAACCCATTCAAACCATGCTCAATGCCCTGGTTGCTTCCGCCGAGGGCATACGCCACCCCGATCTGACTTCAGACCGGATTCGCGCCAACTCGTTTTTGGCCGGGTTGCAGCGCACCGTACCCGGTCTCGGCAGCATCCGCATTCTCGATGCGGCGGGCAATACCGTCGTCAAGACCACGCTGGGTCGGGCCGCGCCGCCCATGTTCCAGAGCCTGAGCCAGGTCAACTATGTCGAAGAGGAACTCGACAACCCCGCGTTCCTCAATCAGCTCCAATCACTGCCCATGGAAGATGTAAGTTTCATCATGTTGCCGCCCTCGCTCTGGGATGTCGCCCCCGGGCAATTCCCGAGCATGTTATACGGCGTGTATCCACTAAGGAACTTCGGCAACAACCGCGCAGGCTATGTGGTTCTCAACACCTATGGTGAATACCTCGACCAGATATTGTCGCTTTCACCCAAGCCGCGCAAGAGCCATGTGATGGTGATCGAACACGATCCCGGCAATCCGCAACGCGATGGGCTGGTTCTGTACAACGACCAGACCGGCCGATTGTTTGTGACACCGGAAGAATCCAATCCGAACACCAATCCACAATACGCGCAGACGATCGACCACGGTCTGTTCTGGCAGAAGGCCGTGGCGCTCTCCAATGGCGTTTATTTGTCACAGGATGGCAAGACCCGAACCTATTTTCAGGAATACCACCCCTATCCGTACAGTCTGGTGTCGTGGTTCGTCATGCTGAAGACGCCAGCGGACGTCACATCCGCTCCCTTTCAGGATATTCACCACAGCCTTTGGGGTTTCACGCTGCTCGCATTGGGCATCAGCCTTTTGCTGGCTGGTTTGGGCGCCCGTTACTTCTCCCGCCCGATCACCCGACTCGGGCTCAGTCTCAAGCATTTTGCCGATGGCAATCCGCACGAGGTCATCCCGGTCGATTCGCGCACCACGGAAGTTCGCCAGCTTCAGCAGTCATTCCGCTACCTGACCGAACATCTCACCGAGGAGGCCCGCAAACGGCAAACGGCTGAACGCCAAATGCTGCAACAGGCCAAACTCGCGTCCATTGGTGAAATGGCGGCCGGCATCGGGCATGAGATCAACAATCCACTCAACAACATACTCACGCTGACCCGCCTGCTGGAGCGCCAGTTACCGCCCGACAAAGCTGAATTACGCACCGATCTGGAAGATTTGCGTGCCGAGGCCTTGCGGGTCGGTCATATCGTGCGGGGCGTGATGAACTTCGCTCGCCAGCTTCCGCCCGATCACCAGCCCACACCGATCACCCAGTGGCTGCTCGATCTGATTGACCGACTGCAACCCGAAGCCATGGAAGCCGATGTTTTTCTCAACCTGTTACTGGATGATCAGGATTGTGTGGCGAGCTTCGATCCGAACCAGATCGGTCAGGTCGTGCTCAACCTGGTGCGCAATGCCATCCATGCCTCGCCGCCGATGGGTGAAATAACCATTACCGCCCGCTGCAAGCCCGATTCCTTCGAGATCGAAGTGCTCGACAAGGGCAAAGGCATCGAACCGGAATTGCTGGATAAAGTGTTCGATCCCTTCTTCACGACTAAATCCGTCGACAAGGGCACGGGGCTGGGTTTATCCATCAGTCTTGGTATCGTGCAATATCATGGCGGTACACTTAAGATCGAGAACCGCCAGGATCGCAGCGGCGTGCGGGCCTTCATGAGCCTGCCGCGTGAAAAATCCGGACCGCGTGTAGGCCACTAGGTAAATGCTGATTTATTCCATCCTTGGAATAAATCAGCTCGCTCATCGCGGTACACGCCCGCGATGGCTCACACGAATCAAAGACTTACGTCTTTGTTCGTGTTGGGGCATCCTGCCCCAAACGGGAAGCACTGAATAAATCAGCGCTTCCCTAGTGTTCAGGCCATCGAATACCTGCGAACAGATACCCAATTCATTTCAGACAAAACCATGACCAAATTACCGCTGATTGCCTTTATTGATGACGACCCGCGCGCCAGCGAACTGTTCAGCCGCTATGCCCAGACCGAAGGCCTGCAGGTGCAGGGTTTCCAGTCGGTTGATGCGGCCCAGTCCTGGCTGGAAAACAACACGGCCGATCTGATCATTTCGGACCTCAAGATGCCGGGCATGAGCGGCCTGGAGTTTCTTGCGTGGCTGCGGCAACGCGATAGTGAAGTGCCGTTCGTTCTGATCACGGGATACTCGACGCTCGACAATGCCATTGACGCACTCCGACTGGGCGCGAATGACTTCATCAAAAAACCCTACGATCCAGAAGAATTGGTCCAGCTCACCCATCGCCTGCTGCGACGGGATCCCGACCCGCATGCGCACAACTTTTCCGAAGCCGAACGCTCCATGCTCGGCAACTCACCCGCCATTGCCGGCGTCTATCGCGTCATCGACAAAATCCACGACGTGCGCATCAATGTGATGATCGAAGGAGAATCCGGCAGCGGCAAAGAGCTCGCGGCGCGTGCCATCCATGATCGCTCCGATTTTTCCGACAAACCCTATATCGTCATCGACTGCGGCGCACTGACCGACACCCTGCTCGAAAACGAACTGTTTGGTCATGAAAAAGGCGCCTATACGGGTGCTTCCAGCACCAAACCGGGTCTGCTTGAAGTTGCCAGCGGCGGAACGGTTTTCCTCGACGAGATCGGCAACATCTCAGATGCCATGCAGGTCAAACTGCTGCGCGTGATTCAGGAACAGCAAATCACACGCGTCGGCGGCGTCACACCCATCAAGATCGACGTCCGCTTCATTGTCGCCAGCAACCGCGACCTTGCACAGATGGTTGCCGAGGGCAGCTTCCGCCACGATTTGTATCACCGTCTGCACGTCGTTCGCCTGCGCATCCCACCACTGCGCGAACGCAAGGAAGACGTCCCGATCCTCGTCAATCACTTTATCCGCCACTTCGCGGCCCGCTATAACCGTCCTGCCGAACGCTTCAATGTTGACTGCATGGCGCGCATTCTCGAGTACCCATGGCCGGGCAACATCCGCGAGCTGAAAAACATGATCGAGCGCGCCGTCGCGCTATCGAGCGAGGCCGAAATCCGATTGGATCAGGAAGCCGAGGCAACGCCGCCTTGGGCATCAGGCCTGATTCGTCCCCAATCATCCGGTGGTGCGGAGGCCATCGACGCCGATCATCCGACACTGGATGTTCTTGAGCGGCGTTATATCGAAAAGCTGCTCAAGGAATACGATGGCAATCGTGAAAAAACCGCACAGACGCTGGGTATCAACAAGTCCACCCTCTGGCGAAAAATGCAGAGTTACGAGCAATCGGCCTCAGACGATTTTCCTGTGTGAGACAAAACAGGATCGTCAATGCCCACGGGCTTCAGGCGATGCTATACAGGCAGCCAGAACGACTTGGTGGATAAGACAGAGCTTGCGAATTACCGCTTCAGGATTCACAAAGGGGACATTACGGCTTTGGGCTAACAACCTGCTGCCGTTCTCGTACTTGAACAGCATGACGCATCTCTCGCTGCGTGACCAGTTGGTCACCGCTCTCGCCGGATTGGGATTTTCATCCAGCCACATCGAACACCTTTCAACGCAAAATGGCAACAACACATTGCACTTTGCAATTTGCAATCCAGAAAAAAATCTGGTAAATGCATATAATATCAATAACTTAAAAATTGGCATGGCACGTGCTTTACTGTTATCGTGGTATTCCACACAACAATGAGGAGTTCAGATCCATGCAATCTAATCGTCGTGTATTTTTGAAAGGCAGCATGGCTGCCAGTGCAGTTGGCCTGGCTGACCCCCCGCGCTGTTTTGGCCGCTGCTTGGCCAGAAAAAGCGTACAGCACCAAAGGCTTTGACGAGGCCCTGAACGATCTGTTCGGTGCATCAAACCCGACAGAGTCTAAAGACGTTACCATCAAGGCGCCTGATATCGCTGAAAACGGCGCGGTTGTTCCTGTTACCATCGAATCTGCTGTTGCCGGTACCGACAACATCGCGATTCTGGTCAAAGGCAACCCGACCCCTCTGGTCGCCAACTTCAAGTTTGACGGTGCCCAGCCATTCGCTTCTACCCGTATCCGTATGGGCAAAACCGACAACGTGATCGGCGTGGCCCATGCCGGCGGCAAGCTGTACATGGCAGAAAAGCAAGTGAAAGTAACCATCGGCGGTTGCGGCGGTTAATTCGCCCACACCCTGAATTTACTTTACTTAATTGACGAAATAACGAGGTTACAAACCATGTCAACAATCAAAATGCGTATTAGCGCCGCCGGTGACGTTCTGGATATCAAAAGCCTGATCGAACAGGTCATGGAATCCGGTCGGATGAAAGACAAGGCAACAGGCAAGCTGATTCCTGCCAACTACATCCAAACTCTGACCGTTTCTGTGAACGACAAGCCTGCGGTCGAAGGCAACCTGTCTGTAGCGGTTTCCAAGAACCCCTACATCAACTTCAAAGTTCCAGGCAAGAAAGGCGACAAAGTAACAATCGCCTACACGACCAACCTGGGCAAAAGCGACACTGCAACACAAACTGCTTAATTAGCAGTCTTTGTGACGGGTGACGGTTTCGTACCGCCTCCGCAAGCATGCAAACCCGCCGAATGGCGGGTTTTTTATTGTCGAAAAATCAAACGGCAGCGGTCAGCAAGACCGCCGTTTATCCCCGACCGTTCTGGTGCCGCGCCAAACGCTCCGCAAACCGATCCGTCGCGCGAATCAGTGCATCGGTGATGCCCGGTTCACTGGCGGCATGCCCCGCATCCGCCACGACCGTCAACCTGGCATTCGGCCAAGCCGCAGCCAGCGCAAATGCCTGATCCACAGGACAGACCACATCGTAACGCCCGTGGATGATTTCCCCTTCAATGCCCGCCAATCGCGCAGCTTGCGCCAGCAAAGGCTTCCCGCGCAAAAACGCGCCGTGCACAAAATAATGGTTTTCGATCCGGGCGATCGCGAGCGCATGATGGGGATCCGCAAAGAAATCGACCGTTGCCGAATCACCCACGAGCGTCGCTGTTCGCCCTTCCCAGATCGACCAAGCGCGGGCCGCCTGCATCCGCGCCAACTCATCACTACCTGTCAGGCGACGATGATACGCCGCCACCAGATCGCCACGCTCCTCTTCGGGAATCGGTGCCACGAAATCGGCCCAATAATCGGGAAACAGGCGATCGGCACCGCGCTGGTAGAACCAGGCAATATCCTCATCGCGGCAAAGAAAAATCCCGCGCAAGATCAATCCCAATATGCGTTCCGGGTGGGCCGCGGCGTAGGCAAGTGCCAGTGTCGATCCCCAGGAACCACCGAATACAAGCCACCGCTCGATATTCAGGTGCTGACGTACCAGCTCAAGATCGGCGATCAGGGCCTGAGTGGTATTACCCTCCAGATGCGCGTGCGGTGTCGAACGACCCGCACCACGCTGGTCGATCAGGATAATCCGATACCGGTCAGGGTCGAAAAAACGGCGATGGGCGGGTGTGCATCCGGCACCGGGCCCGCCATGCAGGAACACCACGGGAATACCCTTGAGCCGACCACACTCCTCGACATGCAGCACATGCGGTGCATCCACGGGAATACTGTGCGTTACCAAAGGTTCAATCGCGGGATAGAGTTCACGCATCGGTTTGCTCCTACTTTTCAAGAAACGGCCCAATTTCAGAGCCAGAACTCCGACCATCTTAGCGCTGATCCACGGCTGTCGTACAATGCAGAAGTTTTCAAGTCACGGTAACTCATGCACACGTCCTCCCTTTGCGAATCCGATCGTACAACGCCATCAGAACCCATCTGGTCCTGGATTGCCCCGGGCAAGAAACTTCAGCGCATCGTCGCACGGACCCTGATCGAGTTCTCGATGATCCGACCGGGCGACCGTATTCTGGTTGGCCTCTCGGGCGGCAAGGATTCGCTCTCCCTGCTCCATTGCCTGCGGCATGTTCAGCGCCGGGCACCGATCTCCTTCGATCTGGCCGCCATCACGGTCGACCCGCAGGTTGGCGGATTCGATCCCGCGCCGCTGGTGCCCTACCTCGAAAAACTCGGCATCCCCTATTTCGTGGAACGGGAAAATATTGTCGGTCTGGCCAATGAACACATGCGCGGCGATTCCTATTGCGCCTTTTGCGCCCGCATGAAACGCGGCCTGCTGTACAAAGCGGCCAGGCGCGAGGGCTATAATGTACTTGCACTCGGCCAGCACCTCGATGATCTGGCCGAAAGCTTCCTGATGAGCGCGTTTCATGGCGGCAAACTCAACACGATGAAAGCGCATTATCTCAACGACGCGGGTGATGTTCGCATCATCCGGCCGTTCGTTCGTGTGCGGGAACGCATGCTGGCGGATTTCGCCACCCAAAACCTGCTGCCGGTGATCCGGGACAACTGCCCTGCCTGTTTTGCCAAACCCACGCAGCGCGCGCATTTCAAGCAATTGCTGGCCGCCGAGGAGCGTCTTAATCCGCAACTGTTCCGCTCACT
>NCKC01000081.1 GCA_002282715.1 Halothiobacillus sp. 15-55-196
GCAGCTCATCCGAACCGATGTGCGCATTGTGGCGGCGACCCATCAACGCCTTGAGGATCGTGTGACCAGTGGCCAGTTCCGCGAAGACCTGTTTCACCGACTGAACGTGATCCGGCTCAAACTCCCGGCGCTGCGTGAGCGGCGGGAAGACATCCCACAACTGCTGCGCTTTTTCTTGCAACGCGCAGCACAGGAGTTGGGCGTGCCCATCAAGTCCATCCACCCGCAGGCGCTGGCGCAACTCGCGCGCTATGATTGGCCGGGCAACGTGCGCGAACTTGAAAACATCGCCCGTTGGCTCACCGTCATGGCGCCGGGTCACGAGATCGGCATCGAAGACCTGCCCGACAATCTCCACCCGTCATCTGCCCCCGGTGCGGCTCTTGGCGACGATGCCCTCCTCACCCAATGGACCGGTGATCTCAAACGCTGGGCCGATGCGCGCCTTGCGGCAGGTGATCAGGATCTGCTGGCCATCGCGGGCCCCGCCTTCGAACGCACCCTGCTCAAGGCCGCGCTGCACTTCACCGGCGGGCACAAACAACAGGCGGCCGCACTCATTGGATGGGGCCGCAATACGGTAACGCGCAAACTCAAGGAACTGGCCGATATCGACGACGACACCGAATAACCGACCACAATCATCTGATTTGAGCTGAATTTCCCGTATCATAGGCAGACATTCGCATTCGTTGCAGACAGCATTCATGGCTCAAATCATTGCGCTCTATTCGGTCAAAGGCGGTGTTGGCAAAACGGCCAGCGTCGTCAATCTCGCCGCCCTGTCGGCCATGCAGGGGCGAAAAGTCCTGCTCTGGGACCTTGACCCGCAGGGTTCGGCATCCTGGTATCTTCAGGCAGAACCGGAATCTGCGCCCAAGCTTCGACAATTACTCAAGGTCAAATCCATTGCAGAGGGCATTCGCCCGACGCTGCATCGTAATCTCAGTGTATTGCCGTCCGATCAGCGTTATCACGATATCGAGCACGCACTGGCCGAAAAAAAGGACGCTGGCTTCCGCATCGCCAAACTCCTCGATGGCCTCAGCGAATATTTCGACGAAATCTGGATTGATACGCCACCCGGCATCAGTTTCAACTGAAAAGCCATCTGGCGTCAGAAAAAATCGTACCGGGCCGACTGGCGGGTTTTCTCTCTATGGTTGACAGGCGGCGTTCATTGCATCGTGATTTTTATGCGGCCCATCGTATCGATATGCCCGAACTGTTCAATGCCGATATTCCGTATGCTGCAATCATCGAGCAGATGGGCGAGAATCAGACACCTGTCGTATTCAGCAATGCCCGCCGCCCCGCGGCGCAGGCGTTTTTTAAGCTCTGGAAACAGATCGATCATGTTCTGGCTAAATTTTAATTTTTCAGGAGCAGACATGCAGAATAAAAAATATTTAAACATCGCAGCGGGGCTGGTTTTGGCCGCCGGTATGTTCGTTGGATTGACGGCGTGCTCCGCATCAAAACCTGTCCCGCCGGATAACCATACCAGCCAAATCTCGCTCGATTGGGCAGGCGGCTACTACAGCGCACTGGCCGGAGAATCGAACGGGCAAACAGACGGAGCCGTATCCCTCTGGCTGGCGCCCAATGGGGGTTATCGGCTTGATCTTGAGCATATCAAAGGCATTCCTCGGCAGTCGTACACGGGCAAAGTGGAGTGGATAGAAGGTAACGAGGTGGATTTGCTTGGCGCTCCGCCCGAATACGCACGCTGGCGCGTTCAGGAGAATCAACTGCGCAATGCAACCAAAGGCTGGACGGCGAAACACGTCCCCCCGCTCGTCGCGGCACTCGCGCTCCCCGATCAATGGACGCTCACGCAATTGGCCGACGATCACAGTGATTTAGCCCAAAAGCCGCCCGAATTGACGTTCAACATGGCGCAACGGGTGTTTGGATTCGATGGCTGCAATCGACTGACGGGGCGCTATCAGCTCGATGCGGATGGCAAACTGTCATTCAAGCCGCTGACAGGCACAGAAATGGCTTGCAAGCAACCTTCGCCCGAGCGGGCTTTCCGCGCCATGCTGGGGCACGTCGCCGATGCCAGAATTCAAGGGGAAACGCTGGTGTTTTTTGCAGCCGATGGCAAGAAACTGGCTCAATTTCGCGCCACCAGTTCCCATGCGTTGCCATCCACATCCCGGCAGAACAACGCATCCCTTCCTGAGTGAGAGCGGCTAAACGGCCAGTTAAATGCGCCTAACCGTTGCGCGAAGGGCTCCGTTGCACACACCCGCAGTGCGACATGCCGATCCCGGCCGCCATGTGCGGGCCGGTTCACTACCGGATCGGGATTCGGCAACTGCAACAAATGCAAGTCCACGCCATCGCTCAACTTGAGCCAAGCGCCCGGAAACCCAAGTTCGGGCCGATCGATCAACCGCAATCCGAGTACCTGCCGATAAAACGGCAGCGCCGCATCCACATCGGCAACCACGACACTGATATGATCCACGCCCAGTAATTCAACTGTTGCGGCCTGATTCATCCCATCGCCCATCGCGTATACTTCCTGCTTTGTGTTACCCAATTCGTCCTCCCATGAATCCTGATCTGACCCGCCTGCACCCGTACCCTTTCGAAAAACTGGCCGAGCTCAAGGCGGGGATCTCGCCCGCCACTTCAGACAAACCCATCGCCCTGTCGATTGGCGAGCCGCAACACGCACCGCCCGCCGTTGCCATGCGCGCCATGGCCGATTCACTCGGCGGTTTGTCGCGTTACCCGCTCACCAGGGGTGAACGCAGCCTGCGCGAGACCATCGGGCATTGGTTGACCCGGCGCTTTGCGCTCGAACCCGGACTGGTCGATCCGGATCGTCACGTGCTTCCGGTAGCGGGCACGCGCGAAGCCCTGTTCTCGTTCGCTCAAGCCGTGGTGGCGCGCCCGGAAGATCCCGCCGCCCC
Organism: Halothiobacillus sp. 15-55-196; assembly: GCA_002282715.1. Taxonomy (GTDB): domain Bacteria; phylum Pseudomonadota; class Gammaproteobacteria; order Halothiobacillales; family Halothiobacillaceae; genus Halothiobacillus. The sequence goes on from NCKC01000081.1 coordinate 2,928, forward strand.
GCGCCCGGTGGTGCTGATGCCCAATCCGTTCTACCAGATTTACGAAGGCGCCGCGCTGCTGGCCGGGGCCGAACCCTATTATTACCCGACGACCAGCGATGCCGACTTTTTACCCGACTTTGCCGCCATTCCGTCCGAAGTTTGGGCTCGCGCGCAGTTGATTTACGTTTGCTCGCCCGGCAATCCGAGCGGGGCCGTGATCGATCGCGCACGCATCAAGACGCTGTTCGATCTGGCCGATCGCCATGATGTGGTGATTGCCGCCGATGAATGCTATTCCGAAATTTATTTTAATGAAGACGCGCCGCCGGTCGGCTTCATGCAGGCGGCGCATGAACTGGCGCGCGACGACTTCAGCCGACTGGTGATCTTTCACAGTCTCTCGAAGCGCTCCAATCTGCCCGGTCTGCGCTCCGGCTTCGTGGCGGGTGACGCCGACATTCTGGCGCGCTACCTCAAATACCGCACTTATCAGGGCTGCGCGCTCTCGCTCCCCGTGCAGATGACCAGCATAGCCGCATGGAACGACGAAGTGCACGTGCAGGAAAACCGCCAGCATTACCGCGAAAAATTCGACGCCGTACTGGACATCCTCGCCCCGGTTCTACCGGTACAGCGACCGGATGCCGGATTCTATCTCTGGACGGATGTAGGCGGCGATGAACGCGACTTCGCCCGTGATTTGTTTGCGGAGCAGGCGATTACCGTACTGCCCGGTCGCTTCCTTTCACGCCCGTTTGCAAACAAAGACCCCGGCGTCGGCTTCGTGCGCATGGCGCTGGTTGCCGAGTTGATCGATTGCGTGGATGCCGCCCGACGGATTCGAGCATTTCTCAGCTAACAGCCAAAAGTCAATGAGAAATAAATAGAATCAATTATCATTTTCATCCATGAATCGATCCAATGTGCACTTCGCTATTTCCCTGATTATTCCTGTGATCCCACCCATGCTGGGTCCGAGTGTTTGGGCAACCGAATTTATTCCGAATCTTCCGACACCCACGGCAGCCAGCCACGCACCGCTACTAGACGAATCACAGATCTTTTCTTTGTATGGCCATTGGGACACCGATTGGGTGAACAGTCTCTTTGGCGGTATTCGTCGCGGCAACGCGCTCGACAGCTTAGCGGTGGGTGGTTTTACCCTCAAGGGCGATCGTCTTGGTCTGCCAAACAGCGTGTTCAATTTCTCCCTCATGGCGACTCGCGTGGGCGATGCCAATGCGCAATTGATCGGCGCAGACACCAACCCGAGCAACATCGAAGGCAACCGTAATCGGCTGGTGCTCAACACCGCGTTCTGGCAGCAGAACTGGTTGAACTCATCGCATATTGGTCTGAACACCCGATTGGGTGTATTCGATTTGAATGCTGAGTTCGACAGCACGGACAGCGCCGCGCAATTGCTGAACAGCTCATTTGGCCTCGACCCGACGCTCACCGACAATTTCGCCGCATCGACATTCCCCAAGAACGGCACGGGGCTCGTGACCAGCATCGGCAGCGCCACCAATCCGGATACCGCGCCCTTTGCAGTAAAGGTCGGGTTGATTCAGGGCGATGTCGAGCAACAAACCCGGCCATTCTCTCAAGGCGTTTTGAACATCGCCGAAGGCCAATGGCGACCGAGCGAGGATACGGCCATCAAAATCGGTGGCTGGCAAAAACGAGGCAACGGGTTGCCGGATCTGCGCGGCGGCTATCTCAGTGCCGAAACGCCGCTCAGCTCAAGGCAACACCGGCATATCAGCGGCTTTGTGCGCGCCAGCTTCGCCTCTGGTATGGATGCACAAGCCAACGGAGCGAACCGATACCTTGGCGCGGGCCTCAATTGGCAAGCACCGTTCGCGCATCGACCGGACGATTACCTCACGCTGGGCGCGGCCACACTGCATCTCAATCACAGCGGCGATAACGAGCGGCTGCTGGAAGCGGCCTACATCATGCAAATCACACCGCGCATCTTTCTGCAGCCCGACGTGCAATACATCCAACACAGCAACCAGCCCGATACCTGGGTGGCTATTATCCGCCTGCATCTTGAATGACCACCGCCCGCATTCCCCACGCATTCCAATGGCAAGCTGTTAGAATGTTGCATCGAAAAAACTTCCAGAGAGTGCCCACATGACCGATCTCAACGCCCTGAAAAACACCATCG
>NCKC01000082.1 GCA_002282715.1 Halothiobacillus sp. 15-55-196
TTGCCAAGACACGCGTTTGGTTCGATGATGCGCGCTGCATAGTCTGTCTCACACGCGCTCTGCGTTCGCTTAAATTTTGAAACTGTCCCTCTGGAGGAATTCATGTCCGTAAGTCATGCGATGAAAATAATGGAAGAAAACGGCGTCAAGTTCGTCGATTTCCGCTTTACCGATACCCGTGGCAAGCAACAGCACATCACTTACCCCGCTGCGCGCGTGGACGAAGACAGCTTTGAGTCCGGCATCATGTTCGATGGCTCATCGATTGCCGGCTGGAAAGGAATTAACGCCTCTGACATGATTTTGATGCCTGATGCCAGCTCTGCGGTCATGGACCCGTTCTCTGAAGAACCCACCATGATTCTGATCTGCGACGTGATTGAGCCGGACACCATGCAGGGCTATACCCGCGATCCGCGTTCCGTTGCCAAGCGTGCCGAGGCGTACATTCAGGCTTCGGGTCTGGCAGACGTCGCTTATTTCGGTCCGGAAAATGAATTTTTCGTATTCGACGACGTGCGTTGGGGCAACGAAATGTCCGGCTCTTTCGTCAAAATCGATTCCAAGGAAGCTGCCTGGAATACCGGTAAAGAATACGAAGAGGGCAACATGGGGCATCGCCCCGGCGTGAAAGGCGGTTATTTGCCGGTTCCTCCGGTCGACTCACTGCATGATCTGCGTCAAACCATGTGCCTCGTGCTCGAAGACATGGGCCAGACCGTTGAAGTGCATCACCACGAAGTGGCAACCGCCGGTCAGTGCGAGATCGGGGTTGCGTTCAACACGCTCGTGAAAAAGGCCGATGAAGTACAGAACCTCAAATACGTGCTGCACAACGTAGCGCACAGCTATGGCAAGACGCTAACCTTTATGCCCAAGCCAATGTACGGCGATAACGGTTCCGGTATGCACGTGCATCAATCCATGGCCAAAGACGGCAAGAACCTGTTCTCTGGTGACAGCTATGCAGGTCTCTCCGAAATGGCCCTGTACTACATCGGCGGCATCATCAAGCACGCGCATGCGCTCAATGCGTTCTGTAACCCGTCCACCAACAGCTATAAGCGTCTGGTCCCCCACTTCGAGGCGCCTGTGAAGCTCGCTTACTCTGCGCGCAACCGTTCGGCTTCCATCCGTATTCCGTTCGTATCCAACCCGAAAGCACGCCGGATCGAACTGCGTTTCCCCGACTCCACTGCGAATCCGTATCTGGCATTTGCTGCCATGTTGATGGCGGGTATCGACGGGATTCAGAACAAGATTCACCCAGGTGAAGCGGCCAGCAAAAACCTGTACGATCTGCCGCCAGAAGAAGAGAAGAATATTCCGGAAGTCGCTTTCTCACTGGACGAAGCGCTGGATGCACTGGAGAAGGATCGCGAGTTCCTCAAGCGTGGCGATGTGTTTTCCGATGATCTGATTGATGCCTACCTTGAACTCAAGCGTGGCGAAGTTCAGCGTGTGCGCATGCTGCCGCATCCGGTCGAATTCGAGATGTACTACAGCCTCTAATCGCTAAGGAAAACCGCTCGGATTTGCTCTGAGCCCGACTAAAAAACCCCGGGTAACCGGGGTTTTTTGTTGCCATCAAAAGATGTGAGTTCACGGGTAAATAGAATTAAATATTTATATTTCATATGGTTGTTAAAATTCATCATGCAACCAAGGTCGTATGGATCGATTACGCCCGTCGGTTGAGCCAGCAAACCGATGCGTTCAGATAAAGCGCGATCAAAAGCCAGATCAAATAAGGCACAAGCAACAGACCGGCCCCGGTATCGACCAGAACGAAAAGCCAGGTGTTAATACTGACGAGCGTGATTAAAACCAAAAGATCGATCAAGGCCAACCCAGTCCGGTGCAGCCCGAAAAACAACCACGACCATGCGGCATTAAAGACGAGTTGGGCGCCGTGCGAAAATGAGATGGTTCGGCCAGCCAGACCCATGCTGCGGCCACTGCCATCATCGCGTACAAACTGATCCAGACAACAGGAAACAGCCAGTTCGGTGGCAAGCCCACGGGCTTTTTGAGCTCGGCATACCATTGATCGGGCCGAAAGCGCCCACCGCTGGCGGCCACCCCGATCACGAGCACAAAGCTACTGGCGAAGACTAAAAATGCAGACATGGGATTGATCCTCGTGTGTTTTCAGACATTGGGTTTATTTCGCGCGTGGCTCAAGTAAAGCACAGCGACAGAATGAAGTGCATCCCGAACAATCTCAAGGATATGTTGTTTTGGGTTTCCCTTGATTGGATTCAGTGCGTACGTCATTTCACCGATTATGTTTTGATACCAAAAAAAACGGCATATAACCCGTTAAGGTTACATGCCGCGAAGAGACCCAACATGGATCGGTAGCGTGTCAGATTGGTTCCGGTCGCCAATCACCGTGGGCATGACGACGATGCGGGATACCGTTGTCATCAATTTGCAGGATGTGCATCCAGCGGTTGTTGATCAACGCGTTGAGCATATCGTGACCGGCGATGATTTTATCGATTTCTGCGGTGGGCGCCTCAATGTACGTCGAGAGCCGCAGCGGTTCGTGTCGCCACTGTTCGCCATCGTGCAACGATTGCATGGCAAGGCCAATCCGCAAGTCGCCACCATTGCCTTCAATCACCCCGACGGTGCCGCCAACCACATTATGCAGTACCTTATTGCCCGCCCCTTGATGCAGATTATCGACCGTAGAGCCGTAATATTGCAGGTTGATCCAGTTCGCGACGATCAGGGGCGCGGTCATGATGACCTTCAAAACGCCAAACTCTTTATCGTGTCGCCAGTCGTACTCATGCAGGAAGGCGCGGCCGCCCAGATCCAGCCCCCGCGTGCGCCAGCGGGGTGCAGCGATGAAGGCGGCATTTCCGGCTAGTCCCCATTCCGGTCGTACTTGGGACCAGTCACGTCCGCGAAACGTGGCCTGTTTCTCAGCATTAATGGGATCGACTTGTGCTTCGAGTGTCACCAAACGCTCTAGACGAGTGAGTTCCCCTGCCTGCTTGAGTGCCCGGATCAGTGGCTTCACTTGGCTGTCTTCGACACCTGAGCGATCCAAATCCAATAGTTCGACGTGGTCTGTGGTGGTGTCGTGCAAGGCAGCAACGAACCGTGTGTCGCGAGGGATAGAAATACCCCGTTCAACCAGTCCCAGCCGTACGGCGGCCTCATTGAGCAACTGCGCCGCGACACGGGCATTGACATCGCCTGCCTGACCGGCGCAGGCGCCGCAATCCAACCCTGCACGATGCGGGTTATTGGTTGTGGAGCTGCCGTGCCCGGCGAGTAGAATAATGGGCGCAAAGGTGTGCGTTAACCCCAGTCCACGAAGTACTTTTTCGGCCAGATCGATTTTTTCCTGCGTCGTCAGCTCGCCGCCATCAAGTTTGATTAACTCGGGATGTAAACGCGCGCGTTCCTCAGGGGTGAGGCCGGGGACATCGGGTGGCAGCGATGACCGATGCCAGCCCAGTGAATCGGCCAGCAAACGCGGCACGTAGCTCAAGCCCGCAGACTCGACAAAGGTAAAGCATGATGCCGCAGAGAGTTTGAATTGCTTCCAGATGGCTCCGCGGCTTTGTCGGGCATGGCGTTTTTGGGCAATGGCCGGATCGCCCGTTTCCTGCGCACGATAGGCGGGGTTGATGAGCGCCGGGTTTTGTAGCCGAGCCTCTGATTCGCCCATGCGGCAATAATCAATCGGCAAGCCGAAAAAACCGGCAAAACCGATGGTTTCAAGCCCCGGGCTGCAGGCTTCGAGGTGGCGGCGGAAAACCTCGGAACGCACGTCAATGCAAAACGCGGCTTGAACACTTGGGCGTTCGGCTTGATGATCGGGTGCATTGGTACGCTGGCGGTTGAAACCGGCATTGATCCGGCGCCGAAACGCCTGCTCGGCTGCCGCGAGCAAGATTTCATCAATCCGACTGGATTGAACCGTAGCCGGAGGGCTTGCGGTCAATTTGGCCGGATCAAACCAATCGTTTAGTTTCGCGCGCCAGTGTTGCCGTCCGGCCGGGCTGGTTTCCTTGATCACCAAACCGACCCAGACCAGGCGAATGATCAGCAAATCGCGTAAATCGTGTTGTGACTCGCCGTGTAAACCGGCTTGAAAGTGCAGATAGCGGCACCAGCTCGCCCAGCCACCGATGGTTTTTAATAAGGTGAACAGGTAGTCGGGCAGGCGATTTTCGGGCAGGTCGATCTGGTCGAGTGCCCAAAACAGCGCTTCGATGGCATCGGCGGGGACGGCAAGCAGGTTCTGGCGAACCTGCTTTAAGCCGACGGCGCTCGCGGTTCGGTCAATCAAGGTGTAGCGACGCCATTGGGCGAATAAACCGGCACTAGGTTCTTTGGGCAAATGCCAGAGGGCTTGACCGCGATCATAGTAATTTGCCATGAACTGGCTGACTTGCTCGATGACAAATTCAGATACCGGCGGCGCGTCGCGTCGGTCGAGCTCGTTTGTGATCAAAGGCAGCACGGGCGCGGGTTGTCGATGGACGGCCAGTTGTCGCTTGATGGCATCAAGGGTAATTGATGGGTCCAGCTGCTGAGCCGCCTGTGCCAAATCGTCTTCGGTGATCTCCCCTTGGGCGATCTTGTCGGCAAACCAGGCGTGATCCATGAATAGGGATTCGCCCACGGTTTGTTCCAAATAGCGACCCACCTCGTCAAAGGGTTGATCGATCAAACCAAGATAGGGGTTTACGGCAACAAACGAATCCAGTGGCCAGAACGGCGCGATGCGCAGGCAGGCTTTGTCAATCAGGTCAACAATATGGCTTCGTTGCGCTTGGTTGCGTTGTGCTGATGTCAGGTTGGTCATGGTCGAAATCCTCGGGTAAATGGTGTGTGCCTTTGTGGCAGGGATTTACGGCTCGATACCGGATGGGTTGGGCGGAATCACGGCACAGGATTTTTTCGGTGCGCGGCCGACTTTCTCCGGCCAGAACCGGAAGGCCAGCCGTTCGACCCAACGGTCGACATACAACCCGTTATTGAGGTGAACAAACAGGGCGAACTGCCGCTCGGGGCTCATCAAGGTTTTGCCGGGGCCTTGAAGCCAGGCAACAAACAGGAAGATTGCGATTGTGATCGCCATCAAAAGCAGATCAAGCAGCGGCGCACGTTGCGGTGTCGCGGCCAGCGTGTCGGCAAAGCCTGAGATGAACACCTCGTGCAGAAAGACATACACGCCGGTCATGGCGATTGCCGCGCCTGCGGCAACCAGAACTTCTCGCCATGTGCCATGGCTCAATGCCTTGAGCACCAACTGAGCGGTCGCCAGGGCGACGATCGTCAGCACGGCGGGCAGCTTCGGCTCCTGATCGATCGATAAACCCATCGCCGCGGCGATACCGAGGGTAAACAACCCGCTCACAATCACCGTGGTGAACCAGGCCAAGACGGAGACCGGGCGGTATTTGAGCACTTTGGCCTGGCGCAGGTGATCGGTCATGCTGCCCGAAGACAAGAACGCATGGGCCTTGTAGAGCGAGTGACCAACCAGATGCAGCAAGGCCAAGCCAAATAAGCCCAAACCCAGTTCGAGCATCATGAAGCCGAGCTGAGCGGCTGTGGACCAGGCCAGTGATGATTTGATCGCCGATTGGGTCAACATCACCAACGAACCGATAGCCAAAGTCATCAAGCCAAACAGGGCCAGAAGCACCAGGGCAACACCGTCGGCGGCCAATAATTGGCTGGTGCGCAGCACAACGATCGCCCCGCTGTAAACGATGCCGGCGTGCATGAGTGCGGAAACCTGCGTTGGTGCTTCCATGACCTGAATCAGCCAGCCATGAAACGGAAATTGCGCGCTTTTGAGAATTGCCGCCAGCACGATCAACCAGGCGGCCACGTGCAACATA
>NCKC01000083.1 GCA_002282715.1 Halothiobacillus sp. 15-55-196
CCGCTGAAAGCATCTAAGCGGGAAGCCCACCCCAAGATGAGATCTCGCTGGGACCTTGAGTCCCCTGAAGGGCCGTTGAAGACCACAACGTTGATAGGCTGGGTGTGGAAGCGCAGTAATGCGTGTAGCTAACCAGTACTAATGACCCGTGAGGCTTGACCATATAACGCCAAAACAGCTTGTCGACTGACAACAAACAAGATTCAGTGTACTTGTAACCGCATTCACTTCACGCAGACAGAGCATCGACTCTGTTTGCAAACCTCTTTGCCTGGTGTCCATAGAGCGGTGGAACCACCTGTTCCCATCCCGAACACAGAAGTGAAACGCCGCATCGCCGATGATAGTGTGGGGTCTCCCCATGTGAAAGTAGGTCAACGCCAGGCTCCCCATTCAAAGCCCCCCGTACATATCATGTGCGGGGGGCTTCCTTTTTTAGGCCTTAATGATAGAGTCTGTGGCCTAAGGAACCTCTGATTGAATCCTTCGTGGCCGAGACGGGCTTTTGAGGGATGAGTCGCAAGGCGCTGCGCGAAACGGGCTTACGCCAGCTTCGCGTTAATGGTTATTCCATTCGTGAGCGGCGCAACACAACGGGCTTACGCCAGCTTAATGCGAAGCAGGCGCAAGCCCGCGTAAAATCGCCCTCAAAAGCCCGTCCCATACGGGTTGCTGCCCCTCGTCCATTCAACATGGGCCGCAACACTTCGTTATCGGCCTTGGCATCTTAGCGTAAACTACGACCTTCGGCCTCTGCCTCGTTTTGCGGCTTTTGGATCAGTAACTCGGCTCACGAGGGATTAAATCAGAGGTTCCCTAAAGTGAGGTCTGAATATGTCGATGAATCAAGCCCGCTGGCTTGTTGCCACGTTTGTCGCTCTTGCTGTTTTGAGTTTTATTTGGGGCCATAACCCTGCTGAAGTTCGTCCCAAGGATACTGCTTCGGGCCCTGTTATTCCGGTGGTTATTCCTAATGACTGTACGATGAAGGGCACTGGTTGTGACTTGGCATTAGGTCACATTGGCCACGTGCTTGTACGGGCGCCTATCGTGATCAAGCCGCTGGAGAAGTTTTCACTTGTCGTTGAACCGCAAGGTGATGCCTCAAAATCAATGGGCGCTGTCTCTGTGGATTTTCAGATGGTGGGGATGGATATGGGCATCAACCGTTATCCACTGACCCGTACCAATAATGGGAATTATGCTCAGAATATCATTCTGCCTGTGTGCACAACGACACGAACGGATTGGGTGGCTGATCTTAGCTTTACGACGACGGCAGGTACTTTCGTAGCCAAAATACCTTTCGTTGTCGATCACCGGTAATCTGTTTATTTATTCCCTCACTATTGCAGAGCATGCGCTAGTAAAGAAATTTCCTGCACGGTTAATGATTTCGCAATGACGCCCATCGGGTTGCCCTCTGTGACCGGGCGTGCATTAAATCGCCACGCGTTCATTTGGTGGATAAAGTAGATAGCGGGTTGCCCGGCAATGGGTGCGATTCCCTCCGCATCACCTTGTCCGTTGTCTCCATGGCAGCTGAAGCAACTGGGTATACCCCGATTCGGCGCACCCACTTGCAATAATTTCGCCGCCTGAGGTGGGAGGCTCTGGAGATCGATGTGTGGTGAATGTGCGGTCTGATTCGCGTAGTACTCCGATACAGCGCTTCGCTGCGCGATACTCAGCTTTTGTGCATATTCCTGCATGATTCGGTTTGTTCGCTCTTCTTGTGCATACAACGTCATTTGCTGATCTAGATATTCTGCATTCATGCCAGCCAATCTCGGGTAGCCAGCTTTTAGATTTCCTTCGCCGTGGTCGCCGTGGCATATCGCACAGGCTGGAACGTCACCTGTTCCTTTTCTGGCTATTTTTTCGCCAAGTGTATGGGTCGATGTCCCTGCAATAGCCAGAGGAGCGGCAGACAACATGAATAGGGCAGCGATGACCCACCTGGAATTGTTCACGATTAAGTTCCTTGTAACTGTCAACTGATTAGTTCTTTATTTGCTTGCCAGTTGAAGACGCTCGAGATGCTTCAAAGTTTCACCCAGCGCTACACTCAAATGTTCTGTGGCCATATTGAGCGCCTCTGGCCAATCCTGAGCGGCCTGACCGTCCGCTCCATCGGTAATAAACTTCAGCGCGATGAACTCCGTGTTGTGATGCAGGCATGTTTTCGCCAGCGAATAGGCTTCCATATCGATGACTTCAAAGCTCAGATCAGAGTGCCGTTCGGTGACAAAGCTATCTCCGGTGAAGCAAGTCGCGTGCTTCATCCCCGGTATGGCAAGGCTGCCTGTAAGGTGTGTATTTTCTTCGAAGGGCGTTTGACCCGGATCAAAACCCAGCGCCGTTGCATTCATGTCGTGTTGAAAGAACCGGGTGATACACACTGTTTCACCGGCTGGATACTTGTGAGATCCTGCCGACCCCAAATTGATCACGATGTACTCTTCATTCGTCCTCGATAGGATTTCGCCCAACTTTATAGCCGCATTGATCTTGCCAACGCCAGTGTAAAGGATGGGTAGGCCGAACTGATCCAGACGGTTCCCAACATTCTCCTGTGGGAGTGCCATGACGAGGAGTATGCTTTTCTTCATCGTATTGTTCGCTGTTCAGTAGGTGAATAGACTGCGAACCGGTGTGTTAGGCCAGGCGAATTGATTGAGGCCCGGGAGGTTGATCAAGGTGCCGATGCCTTTGATCTCGTGTCCGCAATGCGTACAGAGTTCGCACGTGCCCAGAAGCGTGCCGCCCGTGGCAAGTACGTCATCGATGATCAGTACGCGCTGGGGTGGTAGATTTGTAGCCATTTGCAGTTCGTCTTCACCGTATTCAAGTGTGTAGCGCACGCTGTGTCTGGGCGGCGGCAACTTCCCCGGCTTGCGCACGATCATGAGCCCCTTGTTCTGTGCGTAGGACATCCCGGAAGCCAGAATAAAGCCGCGCGATTCAATGCCCACGATGGCGTCGATTTTTGCCCATTCTTCTGGTGTGAACTGGGCGGACAACATATCGATTGTCTCCCGGAAATGATGGTTCAGTAGCGGGGAGATGTCTCGAAAGATGACACCGGGTTTGGGGAAATCGGGGATGGCTCGTATGGCCTGAGCTAGGGAGTTGTATGTTGTTGGCATTTGGTGTGACTTTCTGGGTTAACAGGATGTTGAAAAAGGCCTTTCCTGCCCTTTTTCAACGCGCCACGCCCGGCACATGTCCGTGCGTGGCTTCGTCAAATCAAATATTTGCATATTTGATTTGCGCGTGAGGCATCCATGCCTCGCTCTAACAGCCCGTTTTTCAACGGCCTGTTAAGACTTCCGTAACAATACGTAAATTGCGCCTGTGCCGCCATCATGCTGCGGTGCTGAGCAAAAAGCGATGACATCATCCCTCTGAGGCAGCCAGTGGTTCACCATGCGTTTGAGTACGGGTACTTGCCCAATCGATCGGTTGCCTTTGCCGTGAACGATACGGACACAGCATCGCACGTCCCGGCGTTTCTCCAGGAAAAACCGAGCGATGCTGTTTCTGGCTTCATCGATGCTCATGCCATGCAAATCGAGACTGGCTGCAACGCTGAATTGGCCGCGCCTTAACTTTCTCAACAACGGAGGAGGGCTGTCTGGTCGAAGATAACTCAGGGTCTCGCCATGTTCGATGGGCTCTTCCAGCGCGAATCCATCGGATAGGTGCTGATCGATGTAATCGCTGAGCCGCTCTGGAATCGCCTTCCGGCGACTGGGTTTTGGCGGTGCGTCATCAACCACAACACAAGCATTCGAAACCGGCTCAACCGAGCCTACTGCCTCGTGAAACAAGGCGATATCCTCGGGGGCGAGTGGTGCTGTTTTTTTGCTGCTTTTCGCCATTGCTCATGCCATGAAATAACTTTGTTTGATTTTAGTTCAAGTGCGAGGTGTAAAGCAGCCGCCGCACCGGTATCCTTATGCCCTCGTTATCGTTTGGATGCAAATTCATGAATATTCTGGTCAGTACAAAGCGTTGGGGCATGTCACGATTGTGGCACCGGATCGAGACCGTAGTGGCGCCTCCAATAGCCTGACGTTGAGCCGCCCGCTGCGTCCCCGACTGGTCGAGCCGGATGTTTGGGCGGTAGATGGCACGCCGACGGATTGTGTTCATCTGGCGATACAAGGTTTGCTTTCCGTGGTGCCGGACATTGTTGTTTCCGGCATCAACCACGGTTCGAACCTGGGTGATGATGTGTTGTACTCGGGTACGGTTGCCGCGGCTACAGAGGGCCGTTCGCTTGGGTTGCCGGCAATTGCCGTTTCCAACGCGGCACATCACCCGGAGCATTTGGGTGTCGCCGCCGATGCGGTCGTAGATTTGGTCTGCCGCCTGGTAAATCACCCCCTGCCCGCGTTCACTTTGCTGAATGTCAACGTTCCGGATTTGCCGGCTGATCGAATCAAACCCATGCTCGCCACCCGTTTGGGTCGTCGCCATCCTTCATCGGGGATCGTTCGCGATCGGGATCCTCGTGATCGGGAAATCTTCTGGATTGGTGCCGCTGGCGAAGGTGCGGATGCAAGCGAAGGTACGGACTTTGCCGCGGTCGCCGCCGGACACATTTCGGTTACCCCGGTACAATTCGATATGACGCGGCACAGTGCGATACACAATGTCGCCGATTGGTTGGCTGAACCCGTGTGTGCTTTGCCCAAATGACATCATCCGATTTTCCACGTCTGAAGAAGATACTGTCTTCATCAGACAAGCCAGAATTGCGTGTGCCCGAGACGACGCTAAAGAAAACAGCGCGTCGTGTTGAAGACGAGCTTCCCTCTTTTTCCAAGCAAGGCCCAGACTACACTTGGGCACGCGGAGCCATGGTCGAACGATTGCGGCAGCAGGGTGTATCCAACCCGAAGGTGTTGGCAGCGATGAATACGCTGGCACGCGAGGCATTTGTCGATGAGGCCCTGCGTATGCGGGTATATGACGATTGCTCATTGCCCATTGGGCAGGGACAGACACTATCTCAGCCTTATATCGTGGGACGGATGTCCGAGTTGCTTCTGGGGGCGAGTATCCCGGTGAAACGGGTGCTGGAGATCGGCACCGGTTCGGGATATCAGGCCGCCGTGCTTGCTCAATGTGGTTGTGCGGTGTTTACGATCGAAAGGATCGGGACCTTTCTGGAGGTCGCCAAGGCTCGGCATCGTCGTCTGGGGCTACTGAACATTCGTTATTTGCATCGGGATGGTTTCAAGGGGTGGCCTTCGCAAGCCCCATTTGATGGGATCATCGTGACGGCCGCGCCATCGAACATACCCGATGAGCTCAAAGCACAACTGGTCGATGGCGGGCGGCTTATCGTACCCGTTGGCTCGCAAGGTGAGGCTCAGAGACTCACCGTGATTACCCGTACCGAAAACGACTTCAGAAGTCAGTTTTTTGATGCGGTCAGTTTTGTCCCCATGCTTCCTGGAGAACAGTCTTGAGACTATTCGGCGCTCTTTACGATCGAGTTTTATCCTGGTCTGCGCATCGACATGCGCCGGTGGCACTGGGCGGGTTAAGCTTCGCTGAAGCTTCGTTTTTCCCGATCCCTCCCGATGTCATGCTGCTTCCAATGGCCATGGCCCGCCCGCGCTGTTGGTGGCAATTTGCAACCATTGCAACCGTCTTTTCTGCCGTTGGCGGCCTGTTTGGGTATTTGATCGGCTGGCTGGCAATTGATTGGCTGATGCCCTATATCCAGCAATGGGGCTATGGTTCGGTTTTTGAAAAAGCCAAACTATGGTTTCAGGAATGGGGATTCTGGGCGATCATCGTGGCGGGGTTTTCGCCCATTCCCTATAAGGCGTTTACGATTACGGCCGGAGCATTAACCATGAATCCTGCCTTGTTTTTTGTCGCTTCTTTGGTCGGTCGCGGTGGGCGACTTTATCTGGTTGCCGGGTTGATCGCCTGGGCCGGACCGAAGATTGCCCCTAAACTTCGTCACTATATTGAATGGCTCGGTTGGTTGACGGTCGCTTTACTGGTCATCGCCGTGATTCTATGGCGATGGATGAAACACTGAACGGATGGAGTGCATTATCCCATCGTGAATCAGTTATCGCGTCTTGCTGCCCATGTGAGGCCCCTGTACCGTTTGGCATGGGTCGGGTTGCTGCTTGGCGTGATGACCTTGTCCGGCTGTGCCACAGGGTCTCATTTTGATCGGTGGGCAGGGCACGATGCTTCGGCCATACGCGTTCGACCGGGCGACACGCTCTACTCCATTGCCGTGGCGAATGATCTGGATTGGCGTGACGTTGCACGTTGGAACGGCATCCACAATCCGCGTGATTTGCGAGCGGGGCAAATATTGCGACTGACCCCACCGGGGCAAACTGCGCGTGCCGCCACGAGGGTGACGACGAGAACCGTTCCGCGTAAACCTCCGGCCGCGAAACCGGCCTCGCGATCAGCCTCAACCCAATCCAATACCACCGTTTCGGCGCAAGGCGTGATCTGGAAGTGGCCGGTTAACGGACGTGTTCTTAGTCATTTCATCGACCAGAGTAACCAGCAAAAAGGCTTGATCCTGGGTGGTGCGATTGGCGAACCCGTGCGTGCCAGTGCAGCTGGAGAAGTGGTTTATGCCGGCAATGGTCTGCCTGGATACGGCAATCTCTTGATTATCAAACACAACTCGACCTGGCTATCGGCATACGGTTACAACCGCAGTCTTCTGGTCAAAGAGGGGCAGACCGTTCGGGCAGGTCAAGTCGTGGCGACCATGGGGCGGCGAGATGGCCGCGCAAAGGATAAAACCGGCAGTTTGCTGTT
>NCKC01000009.1 GCA_002282715.1 Halothiobacillus sp. 15-55-196
GGAATCAACCCACCCAGCGACGGGCATTACGGAACAGCCGCAACCATGGCCCTTCCTTGGCACGGTGATCATCGAATGCGCCCTGCGACCAGGAGTTCGGCGCCCAGGAGAACTGACTGCGACGCCAGACGCGCTCGGGGTGCGGCATCAGGATATTGAAGCGACCATCTTCCGTGCAAAAGCCGGTTTGCCCCCACAATGATCCGTTGGGGTTGGCGGGATAGGTTTCCGTCGCGATGCCATTGCCATCGACATACCGCAGGGTGTTGTAGGCTTCTTCGGCATCGATCGGATTGCGGTAGCGCACCTGACCTTCACCATGGGCCACCGTGATCGGCAGCAGGGAGCCCTCCATGCCGTCGAACAAAATCGAAGGTGATGGCAGGATTTCGACCAGAGCCAGTCGAGCCTCGAACTGCTCGGACACATTGCGCTCGAAGCGCGGCCAGTTTTGTGCACCGGGGATGATGTCGTGCAGTTGCGAGAACATCTGGCAACCGTTGCACACGCCAAGTGCGAAGGTGTCTTCCCGATTGAAGAAGGTGCTGAACGCATCAAATGCACGCGCGTTGTAACGAATGGCGTGGGCCCAGCCGGAACCCGCGCCGAGCACGTCGCCATACGAGAAGCCGCCGCAAGCAGCCAAGCCATGCATATCGGCCAGAGAAACCCGGCCTGCCAGCAAATCGCTCATATGGACATCGACGGCGGTAAACCCGGCCCGGTCGAACGCGGCGGCCATCTCGACTTCGCCATTGACGCCCTGCTCGCGCAGGATCGCCACTTTGGGGCGCTTGCCGCTGGCGATCATCGGCGCGGCTACGTTCTCGCGCACATCGAATGTGGCTTTGGCCGCGCCAAGGCCCGCATCGGATTCTTCCAGCAAACGGTCGTACTCGCTTTGCGCGCATTCCGGGTTGTCGCGCAGGCTGGCCATGAGGTAGCTGGTTTTCGACCAGATGCGATGCAGATCTCGACGTTTGGCCGAAAAGACTAACTTGCCGCGCCAGCGGATATGCACGTCGTCGCCCTGCCCGGTCTTATCGTGAACCGTCTTATCGTGGACGGGCTTACCCAGATCGTGCAGCACTTCGGCGAGGCCAGCTTCGGCAAATTGATCACGAACGAAATCCAAATCCTTCGCACGAACCTGAATCACCGCACCGACTTCTTCATTGAACAAGGCGGCCAACGGATCGCCTCCCAGTGAGCCGCAATCGATGTCCAGACCGCAATGACCGGCAAATGCCATTTCCAGCAGCGTGGTGAGCAAACCGCCATCGCTGCGGTCGTGATAGGCGGCCAAGTAGCCCAAACCATTGAGTGACTGAATGGTATCGAACAGCGCCTTGAGCGGCTTGGCGTCGATATCCGGCGGGATTTGCCCCGTTTGGCCGTACACCTGCGCCAGTGCGGAACCGCCCAGCCGATTCTTGCCAAAACCCAGATCGATCAGCAACAGATGAGTGTCGTCGATCGGCTGGATCTGCGGCGTCAAAACCGCGTGAATATCACTAACCGGCGCAAAGCCGGTCACGACCAAGGAAACGGGCGAGACGACCTCTTTGACATCGCCATTTTCCGCCCAGCGGGTCTTCATCGACAGCGAATCCTTGCCGACCGGAATGGCGATATCAAGTGCGGGGCAGAATTCCATGCCCACGGTACGCACGGTGGCATACAGGGCGGCATCCTCACCCGGATGGCCGCAGGCCGCCATCCAGTTGGCGGATAACTTGATGTCGGCTGTGGATTTGATCGGTGCGGCGGCGATATTGGTCAGCACTTCGGCAATCGCCATGCGTGCCGAGGCCGGGGCATCGAGCACGGCAATCGGCGCACGCTCGCCCATCGCCATCGCTTCACCGGTTTCGTGGTAGAAATCGGTCGCCGTGACAGCGCAGTCGGCAACGGGCACCTGCCACGGGCCGACCATCTGATCGCGCACCACCAGACCACCCACGCTGCGGTCGCCGATGGTGATCAAAAAGCGCTTGTCGGCTACGGTCGGCAGGCTCAACACACGATTGATCGCCTCATCGAGACGAATGTCGTCGGTCTTGAACTCGGCGAAATGCGGATGCAGCGACAGGGCCGTACGGTGCATTTTCGGCGGATGACCGAACAGGGTGTGCATCGGCAGGTCGATGGGCGCGTTATTGAAATGTTCATCGCGCACGGTGAGGTGTTGTTCGCGGGTGGCCGTACCGATCACGGCAAACGGGGCACGTTCGCGTTCGCACAGTTCGGTGAATAGCGGCAGGCTCGCGGGGCGGATCGCCAGCACGTAGCGTTCCTGGGATTCATTACACCAGATGGCGAGCGGCGACATACCCGGCTCGTCGTTCGGAATGGCACGCAGATTGAATTCCCCGCCCAAGCCCGCATCGTGGACCAGTTCCGGGAAGGCATTGGACAAACCGCCCGCACCGACATCGTGAATCGATACCAACGGATTGCGGTCGCCCAGCGCGATACAACGGTCGATCACTTCCTGCGCCC
Organism: Halothiobacillus sp. 15-55-196; assembly: GCA_002282715.1. GTDB lineage: Bacteria > Pseudomonadota > Gammaproteobacteria > Halothiobacillales > Halothiobacillaceae > Halothiobacillus. Next base: position 2,503 of record NCKC01000009.1, read on the forward strand.
GACGCTGCATTTCCGGATTGGCGCGCTGCACCGAAGCGAAATCCAGTTCCGCCGAACCACTGCCGCTGGTTTGCGATGAAGCCGCGCCGCCACCCAGGCCGATCTGCATCGCCGGGCCGCCCAGCACGATCAACAAATCACCATCGGCAATGGGTTGCTTTTCCACGAGGCCCGGACGAATCGCACCCAGGCCACCGGCAATCATGATCGGCTTGTGATAACCGCGAACGACTGAATGCGCACCATCGGTCAGGGTGGGTTGCAATTCGAAGCTGCGGAAATACCCCGCCAGTGCCGGACGACCGAATTCATTGTTGAACGCCGCCGCCCCGATGGGGCCTTCGAGCATGATATCGAGCGCACTCACGATGCGATCGGGCCTGCCTGCAGGCGTCATGGCTTCCCACGGCTGCTCGAAACCCGGAATCCGCAGATTGGAAACGGAAAACCCGCTCAAACCCGCCTTGGGCTTGCCGCCCCGCCCGGTCGCGCCTTCATCACGGATTTCCCCGCCCGAACCGGTGGCGGCACCGGGATCGGGGGAAATGGCGGTCGGGTGGTTATGGGTTTCCACCTTGGCCAGAAAATGGATCGGCTCGTCGGTCTGGCCGTATTCGCCGCTGTCGACATCCACGGCAAAGCGCGTGCCCGGCCAACCGGCAATCACCGCCGCGTTGTCCTTGTACGCACTCAGGGTTCCGTTCGGGTTGTGCCGATGCGTATTGCGAATCATGGCGAACAGCGACAGATCGTGTTCCTCACCATCGATCGTCCAGTCGGCATTGAAAATCTTGTGGCGGCAATGCTCAGAGTTCGCCTGCGCGAACATCATCAGCTCGATATCGGTCGGGTTGCGGCCCAGTTCCCGGTAGGCGCCGACGAGATAGGTGATTTCATCGGCGGAGAGCGCCAGACCAAGGGTTTGATTTGCTTCATGCAAGGCCGATTCGCCATGCTGCAACAAGGCAATTTCCTTCAACGGCGCGGGTGGCTGATGGGCGAACAGCACTTCGGCATCGCTCCAATGGTCAAACACCGTTTCTGTCATCCGGTCGTGCAGCAACGCGCTTGCGGCTTCCCGACCGGCACGATCCAGCGCATCGAGTCCGACCAACGCGTACTCGATGCCCCGCTCGACCCTCGATACAGCATCGATGCCGCAAATATGCAGAATCTCGGTCGCCTTACTCGACCAGGGCGACCGCGTCCCCGCTCTCGGCGCGACTGTCACGCTGACAACGTCGTCCGGCCAAGTTTCCAGCGCGGTACCGTAATTGAACAGATCATGCAGCACATGCGTTTGCGCATCTGATAATTTCGCGCCCGGTTTTGCTTGTGCAAAATGAACGAATCGCGCGAAAATCCGGGTAACTGAAGGCGCAACAGCTTGAATCGAAGCCAGTTTTTTTGCCAGACGAAAATCGGATAAGGCTGCGTTGCCAAAGAAAATCTGCATGTTGGATCTGCTCTTGGTGCATTTGAGTTGGGTGCATAAAGTAATGCCGCGAAAAAAGGGGGATCGCTACAAAACCGCGGCGATTGTACCACCGGGAGACGATGATTCTCCATGAAATGGCCTATGAAAGCGCATCACGGCAAAAGCCAGAAAATCGACCGGCAACACCCTGACATGGCTTGTATTTTGCTTTAGGTAAACATAGGGGCACCTCGAAAAACCTTTCGATGTGCCCTTACCTGAATATTTTTCAGTTCACTCTTTTGGGGATAATCAGCACAGTGCCCATCCGACCATCACATCACTCGGCTCGCCTTTCCATCTGGCAGGGTCAAAAACCAAATGCATTCATCGCATTCTGTCTCTGTGCGGTGTGGGTTTGCGCCCAATCGGCATGGGCTGCGGGGCCTGAGGAAACGGCCTTTCAGAGCCGTGCGTCCATAGAGTCAGCGGCGCAGGACTTTCTGGAAACACACTATCAAACCGATACGAATACCCATTTTTTCATCAACCCGATCGACCCGCGACTGCAACTGAAACAATGCGATCAGCCCTTACAGGTACGCAGCAATAACCTCACCGTGCCACGCGGCGGGCGCATCACGCTGAAAGTTTCCTGCGAAGGGGCAAATCCTTGGCGGATTTATGTTCCCGCCCGTATTCAAACCATGGTCAATGCCATCAGTCTCGCCCGTCCATTGGCGCCGGGCGCCACGATCAGCGCGGAGGACTTGACCACCACGCCGGTAAACGCCAACCAGCAGGTCAGCGCCTACCTAACCCGCCCCGATGAAGCCATCGGACAGGTCGTCACCCGCCCCATGCAGGCAGGCCAGATACTGACGCAACAGGATTTGGGTATCGCCAAGGTGATTCATCGCGGCGATCATGTCACTGTCATAGCAGGTACTGGCAACGTGAGCGTGTCTACCGAAGGCGTTGCACAGGCTGATGCGGGTGTCGGCCAACGCATCATGGTCAAAAACAGTCGCTCGGGCCAGTTGGTTGAAGGTTTTGTGCGCGACGCCAATACGGTAGTCATAAAATGAACCGGCGCGGTGTCTTGGCGATTAGGCACAGCAATCAGATTGCCGTAATTTTTCAGCTATGCGTTAAAGTTTGCACTTAGGTGGCCGACATAGTGTGCATACGTGGAATCAGGATAGGCGTGAATCTGAAATGAAGAGCGGCATCCATCCTGACCAAGGCATACTTAAAGAGGGATAGAGATGAGCATAATCAATGGGTTTGGCGGTAAGAACGGCTATGGCAGCCCCGCTGTGGATAATAAAAACACAGGTAAGCCCACTGCTGCAAGTGGGGAAGGTGTCGCGCCCGAATCGACTTCAGAAGACACAGGTGTCAACCTGTCATCCGGTGCAACCGCCATGAAGCAACTCACGCAGACGCTTGCCAGCAGCCCGAGCTTCGATCAGAGCAAGGTCGATCAGATCAAGAGCATGATCGCCAACGGTCAGTACAGCATTGACCCACAAAAAATCGCCCAGAAATTCATGGAAATGGAAAACTCCGGCTCATGAGCCAAGGCCCTGCTTCATCCCCTCGTTCTGTCCGGATGGACACACAGGTCATGCTGGAAAATCTGGCGGCAGCAGTTACCGGTTTAACGGATGCGCATCAAAAACTGGCCGATATGCTCGCCGCCCCGGATCGCGCGGATTCCGGGGCTTCGCTGGATGAAGTGATCATCGCCATCCGAGAGGGTCACGCCCGCCTCGAAGAGGCTGAGCTGCATCGTCAATCATGGCTTGCGGCCCAGCCGAACAACTCATCATCGAACGAATCGAATCTCCTCCAGGACATGCATCAAGCCCTCACGGCCATTGACCGGGCAGAATGCACCAACCACCTCGCCTCATGGCTGGCACTTCAACCGCTCATCAGCGAACTCGATCAACGCACCCGTGAACACCAGATGGTCATTGCCCGACTGGGCCTGTTTATCCAAGAGCGCGTCAACCTTTTGACGAATGCCGCCGATGGCAGCGACATCGCCGTCTATGCGGCCAGCGGCAAAACCAGCGCACCGGCTGATCGTCGCCGCTCCCTTGGCGATGCCTGAGCGCGCTAAAAGAAAGCTCTTTATCCCTACACGCTTGGCGGTATCACCGTTTCCCGCCGCCACAGCGCAAACGCACTCTCTCCGGCCCGTCCTTCGCGCAACCTGACCCAACCCACGGGTTGAATGCTCGCCTCCTGGGCACTTTGCTCGATATACATGTAGGCGCCATCCGCCAGCCAGTCGGCCTGCTGCAAGCGTTCAACCGCTTCCGCCAACAAGTCAGGACAAGCAAATGGCGGATCAAGAAATACCAGATCGATCCGCGCCCCCGGCACGAATTGAGTCGGCGCCTGACGCAGCCAACCCAATGCATCCTGCGACCAGACCCGTGCCCGCTCATCCGCTACCGACATTGATTTCAAACTGCGGCGAATCTCGGCGGCAACGCGGGCCGATTGCTCGATCAATCCCACCCACTGCGCACCGCGCGAAATAGATTCGATACCGAGAATGCCGCTCCCGGCGAACAAATCCAGCACCCGCCAGCCATCGAGATTCTGCCCGAGCCAGTTGAACAGTGTTTCTCGCACCCGGTCGGGCGTGGGGCGCAGGCCTGGCATGGCAGGAAAATGCAAACGCCGGGAGCGCATTTCCCCGCCCGTCACGCGCACGACCTGTTTGCCACGGACGACCTGGCCGGATAAGGCACGAGGCGAAGATGTCACGAATGTATCGCCGAATCCATCCACTGATTCTTCACCATGCGAGATTCGCGATTTCCTTGATTTGGCACTCAAAATTCACCCCGGAGATTTGACGACTCATAGCCGCGCCTGAATTCTTGACAATCAGCGATTGAAGAACAGCGTAAATGTGAAACCCTGCTCATCATCGGCATCAGCTCATTGATGGCATGACGCCCATGTTAATATGATCCATAGACGGTGTAGTGTGCTGCCCGTATGGAATATTTCATTCACGAAGGCCTTTAAAATGTTTGGATTTCTCCGTCGGAAGAAAAAACAGGTGCCCGGCGATGCTGCGATCGAATCGCCGGTTGATTCTGCAGTCGACGCCTCCGTGGTTGACTCAAATGGCTCGACCACGGAAAAAGAATCGGTCGAAGCGCCAAAAGCCGTCGAACCCGAATCTATAGCCGCGGCCATCGCCACAGAGCCTGAACCGGCGGAAATATCAACGCAGATAGCCATCCAACCGGCGTCACAACCCGTTACACAGGAAAAGCCCAAATCCCGCTTCTGGCAACAACTGGCAAGGGCTCGCAACAACTTCACCGAAGGCTTGGGCGATCTGTTCCTCGGCAAAAAGGCCATCGATGACGAACTGCTCGAAGAGGTCGAAACCCGATTGATCATGGCCGACGTCGGGCAGGCGACTACGCGCGCGCTGATCGATGCCCTGCATCAGCAGATTTCCCGAAAAGAAATCAACGATGCTGAAGCCTTGTTCGAAAAGCTCAGCCAACTGATGGTCGAGCGGCTGGAACGCGTACAAAAACCCCGCCCCGTCCCCACGGAACAGCCACACATTATCGTCGTCTGCGGCATCAATGGTGCCGGGAAAACCACGACCATCGGCAAATTGGCACACCATTACAAGCAGTCCGGGCACAAGGTCATGCTGGCCGCGGGTGATACCTTCCGCGCCGCAGCCGTCGAGCAACTGATCACCTGGGGTGAACGCAACCAGATCCCGGTCATCGGCGAACCGGGGCGACAGGACGCTGCTTCGGTGCTGTTCGATGCCGCCCAATCGGCGCGCGCCCGGAATATGGATGTGCTGATTGCCGACACCGCCGGTCGACTGCATACGCAAGGCGGCCTGATGGAAGAATTGAAGAAACTGGTTCGCGTCGTCAGCAAATCGATTCCCGGCGCGCCACACGAGATTCTGCTCGTGCTCGATGCCAGTATCGGCCAGAACGCGCTCAATCAGGCGCGCCAGTTCCATGAGGCGGTCGGCGTGACCGGATTGATCGTCACCAAGCTCGATGGTACGGCCAAGGGCGGCATTCTGTTCGCCATTAGCGACGAATTGAAGCTGCCGATCGACTTCATCGGCGTAGGGGAACAGATCGGCGATTTGCGACCGTTCGACCCGAAAGGTTATGTCGATGCCCTGCTGGATCGCGAGGACATATGATCGAATTCGATGGCGTCAGCCGCCGCTTCAGTAACGGCCACTTTGGTTTGCAGGACGTGCGTTTTCACATTCCCGAAGGGCGGATGGTATTCATTACCGGCCATTCAGGTTCGGGAAAATCCACCCTGTTGCGACTGATTCCTGCGCTGGATCATCCCACCAGCGGCACGGTGCGCATCGGCGGGCATGATCTGCAAAAAATGCCAAAACACCAGTATCCGAAGTTACGCCGTCAAATCGGCGTGGTGTTTCAGGATCATCACCTGCTGCCCGACCGGCGGGTGTTCGATAATGTGGCCCTGCCCATGCAGGTGGCCGGCTTCGAGCCACGAGACATCCGCCGACGCGTCGAAGCGGCGCTAGACAAGGTCGGCCTGCTTGCGCGCCAACGCGCTCGCGTGGATGAACTCTCCGGTGGTGAGCAGCAGCGGATCAACATCGCCCGCGCGCTGGTCAATCGCCCCAAGATCCTGCTGGCCGATGAGCCCACGGGCAACCTCGACCCCGAACTCTCCCGCGAAATTTTCAACCAGTTCGCCGACTTTCACGCCATCGGCGTGACCGTGTTGATCGCAAGCCACGACCTGCATTTGTTAAAGACCTTTGCTGTGCCCCGTATCGTATTGAATCAAGGGCGGATTGCCCAGATAGAGGAAGCTTTCTAAGCATGGACCAGAACCACTCGACCTCGGCCAAAATACCGAGCGGCATACCGACCCGAACGGCCAGAACGAAGACCAGTGCACTCAACGCCTGGAAACGGCACCATGCCCGCTGCCTCAAGGACGGCCTATGGCACCTGGTGCGCCGCCCGCTGAGCGCCTGGGCGACCATTTTCGCCATAGCCATCGTGCTGGCGCTGCCGGGGTTTTTGATGACGCTGGCCACCCAGATCAAGCACATCGGGGGTGCCTTGGCTGCCGAACAGGGACAAGTGAACGTGTATCTCAAAACGGGCACCGATGAAACCCATGTGAAGGATTTCACCCAATGGCTGCAGAGCCAACCCAATGTGCGCAGCACGCACGTCATTCCGCCGGAACAGGGGCTCAAAGATCTCGCCCGCCGCCTGAACATCGATAGTCTGGACAGTGATATCGCCAACCCGCTTCCGACCGTCGTCGTACTCAAGCTCAAGAACCCGACCGACCAGGCCAGCCTCGCGCTGCGGGAAGAGATCCGCAACAACCCCTTGGTCGAGAATCTCTCGGAAAGTGGCGCATGGGTCAAACGACTGCAAACCATCAGCCAGTTTTTCGACGAGTTGAGCTGGTGGTTGATGTTCCTGTTCGGCTTTACCGTGGTCTCCGTGATCGGCAACACGCTGCGGCTCGAATTACAGAAACGTCGTGAAGAGCTGGCGTTGATCGCGCTGATCGGCGGTACACGGCGGTACATGATTCGCCCGTTACTTTATGATGGCGCCATCATGGGGCTGCTCGGCGGCCTGGTGGCCAGCGGCTTGATCTACACGCTATTGACGATGCTCACGGCTCCCATCAATCAATTCGCGGCGGAATACGGCACTCAGATCACCGTGATCACCCCGATGATGCTGACCGCGCTGCTCGGGTTGATCGGGCTTTCACTGGGCTGGCTCAGCGCCCAACTGATCGGGCGGAATTTTTTGCGCCACGCGGTGTCGGCCTGACTGATCCGAGCCCCCCGCTCTGGAGAACGGGATTCGGCTTAAATCCTGAAACCGCTTACCAGTGAACCCAGCTTTTGTGCATCCTGCTGCACGCTGGATACCGCAACCTGCGCCGCCGACATATGTTCGGCGTTGGCAGTGATCACGTCGATCAAGGCGTGCAGATCGGCATTGAGTTGCTCGATGGTTTCCTGATGTTCCTGACTGTTGCTTTCCACACTCAACGTGGCCGACACGGAATCGTCGATGGCAACCAGGACTTGCGCCAACTCACCTTGCGCTGCGCTCATCGCCGCTTCGGCCTGTCGGGAATAATCCACGACTTCGGTCATGGTTTGATCCGTTTCGCCCACCTCGCGGGTCAAGCGCTCCATCACGGCTGAAATCTGCACGGTGGCGTCCTGACTGCGCAGCGCCAACGCACGAACTTCTTCAGCTACCACAGCAAATCCCCGCCCATGCTCACCCGCGCGGGCGGCTTCAATCGCCGCATTCAGTGCCAACAGGTTGGTTTGGTCGGCCACCGAGCTGATGGTGCGTGTCATGGATTCGATTTCTTCCTTGGCCGACACCAGAGAATGGATGTGGCGGGTGGCCGTATCAACGCGGGCAAGTGCGGAATGAATCGAATCGACACTGCGGCTGATCAGCCCCTGACTCTGCTCGGAACGGGACTGCATCGCCACCGCCTGCTGGCCCACACGTTGCAACGCACTGCGCAGTTCGCACCCGCTCTCGGCGAGCCTGGAAACCTCAACCAGCACCCGATCACGTTGTGACTGAACACGATTCTGCTCGGTCATCACCCGACCGATACGGTGATCGAGCGTATTAGCCGCTTCCTGCATCGATGCACTGCCGTGGTTGATGTCGCCGATCTGGCGATGCAGGGTGTCGATCATGCCGTTGAAACTATCAGCTATTTCGCCGATGGCATCGTCGCTCTCCAAGTCGCATTTACTCGTCAGGTCGCCTTGCCGTACTGAGCTCGCCAGAATGGCCATTTTCGATAACTGCCGCAGCAATACGAGTTCTGCCACCCAGTAATTTACAAAGCCGACGGTAATGCCCGCTGCCACACAACCCAGCACGAACCAGCTCAGCATCCCTTCCCGGAAGTTGACGAAGAAACTCGCAAAAACCGGGAATACGGCGCCCATACCAAACCCCATGGCGATAAAGGACCATTTCAGACGACGCAAGATACTTGTTTTTTTCATAAGAACCCCGTTAAAACCCCATAAAATATGGGGATACATCATTCGTGAACACCAAACTCTGGATACCTGAATGACGCAGATGATGTATCGTCACATAGGTGAAATACTTTAGCCAATTCGGTAAACGACTGGCCCAGACAACCCAAAAATCATCCCCACCGGCATTTCTGGATGCTCCGGGACAACCGCGTTGCTATCATGCCCGCCATGAATCAACACCACCCCACGAGTCACGATGCCGAGTGCGAACGGATTGCCCGCCCGATTGGCAGCGGCTTTCGTTATGCCAGCCTGCCGCTGCGTGGCCGGGATCTGTACGCGATTACGGCGATCAAGGCGCTCGACAAAAGTTTGGAAGAGATCGTTCAGACCGTGGCCGAACCGCAGGTTGCCCGTTCCAAGCTCGATTGGTGGCGTGGCGCCTTGCATCAGGCAACCTCCAAAGCCAGCAGCAACCACCCGGTTCTGATTTCACTGCTTGAATCGACGCCCCCCGCTACCCTTGAAAAAATGGTTCCGCATCTGGAATCTCGACTGGGTAGCACGCTTTTGGCGCTGGATTATCAAGGATTCGATACCGAAACGGATCTGACTGCCTATCTGGATGCCAAAGGCGGCGCCCTGTTCCGGCTGTACGCCCAGGCGCTCGATCTACCTGAGGAAACGACGATCAAGCTCGGCGCACTCGGCGCGCTCGCTCATCGCATCGACAACCTGCAGTGGTTGGGGCGCAATGTCGCTCGGGGCTTTATTTACCTCTCTGCGGCGCAACTTGAAAAGCACGGCGTCAATGAGGCGGATTTTCACCGCCCGGATCGATCCACTCGCCTGGCACCCTTGCTGCAAGCGGAATATGAACACATTCGGGCAGAGCACAACCGGCATCTGTTTGAACTCAAGCAAACCTGTCGTCGGCCACCCGCTTTTTTCCGCGCGCTGATCGCACTCGACCAAGCCCGCCTTGTCCACCTTCACCGCAGTGGATTGCGCCTGCTGGACGAGCGCCCCGAGCGTTCCCCTATTGCACAACTGCTCACCGCCTGGTGGGCCACCAAGCGGTCGCCGCGGCCATTGCGTTGAACCGCCTGTAAAAACATGGAATTGAGATAACAATATGCACAGCGAAAAAACAGACGCATTTGCCGGTCGCATCGTCGTCATCAACGGCGCCACCGGCACGATCGGCGAAGCCATGGCATTCGCGCTGCAACGCCAAGGCGCGCAGTTGATCCTGTTCGGGCGCAAAAGTGACCGCCTCAACCACTTGGCCGATGAACTCACCGCCGAGTTGGATGCCGAGGCCGAACAACGCGCGCCTGTCATTCAAACCGTGGATTTTTCCGGTGCCGCCGTCGAGGATTACCAGACGTTGGCCGATGCAATCGAGAACAACTTTGGCCGGATCGATATCCTGATTCACGCCATGGGCCAAGGCGGGCAACTGAGCCCGTTGGCCCACAGTGATCTGATGAAATTCCAGGAAAGCCTGCACCTCAATCTGATTGCCCCGTTCGCACTCACGCGCAGTCTCTGGCACCTGCTGGAGCGACCCGGGAAACAGGCACAGGCCAATCGCGCTCAGGTCTTGTTTTTCACGGATCGAGGCACACCCGCCTTCGGCAACGCCTACACTCTTGCCCACGCCGCACTCGCCCGCATGATCGATCAATGGGCGAATGAAACGACCAGCGTGCGCATCAATGGGCTGGACCCCGGCCCGACCCATAGCGGCCTGCGGCAGTACCGATTCCCCGGCGAAGCGCAATCGGAACGCGCCGATGTCTCGGCCATGCTGCCCACCGCGCTCGCTTTGCTGGCCGACGAACAGGCCCACGGACAATTGATTCGTCTGCAACCGGATCGGATTTGATATATTGCCAGTGCTTTTTAATAATAGATGAAGGGAAATCTTATGCTTTCAATGCCAGTCGGCGGCCTGTTTGGCTTTATTATTCTCGCGCTCGACATCTGGGCCATCATTAAGGTGATTCAAAGCAACGCAGGTGCGGGCGTTAAAACGCTTTGGGTGTTACTGATCCTCTTCCTGCCCGTTTTGGGCCTCATCCTCTGGGCACTGTTAGGCCCCAAAGGATAAAGCTGATCCGATTGAATCGAAGCGCCCTTGCACTGAAAGGACCAGATAGATGAGCGAACACGCCCCCTCGATTCTGCTTGGCGCAGGCACGCATCCGGCCACCATTCAAACCCGCATGATCAACCGCCACGGGCTGATCGCAGGGGCCACCGGCACGGGCAAGACTGTGACTCTTCAAGTGTTGGCGGAGCAGTTTGCCCGGCTCGGCACCCCCGTTTTCGTGGCGGACATCAAAGGCGATTTGTCCGGCATCGCGGCCAGCGGCAAGCCCCACCCCAAAATCAGCGCCCGCGCCGAAAAGATGGGCCTCGAGCCCATGCACTTCCAGGCCAATCCGGTCATCTTCTGGGATGTGCACGGTGAAAAAGGTCACCCCTTCCGACTGACAATTTCCGAAATCGGGCCTGTTGTTCTGGCCCGGCTGCTGGGTTTGAATGAGCTTCAGGAAGACGTGCTCAACATGGCATTCCAGATTGCCGACGATCAAGGCCTGCTGCTGCTCGATTTCAAGGATTTCGAGGCTTTGCTGCGCCACCTCGATGAAGCGGGCGACGAATACCAATCGCAATACGGTCGCATCTCCAGCGCCAGCTTGGGCGCCATCATGCGCGCCGTCACCGGCTTCAAGCGCGAAGGGGCGGAACAGCTCTTCGGCGAGCCGGCCATCGCCCTCGATGATCTGCTCATTGAATCCGACACGGGCGCGGGCATGATTCACGTGCTGGCCGCGGATCGGCTTTATCGGGAAAGCCCGAAGGTCTATGCCGCCTTGTTGCTCTGGCTACTCTCGGAATTATTCGAGCAGATGCCCGAAGTCGGCGATCTCGATGCGCCCAAATTCGTGCTGTTCTTTGACGAAGCGCACCTGTTGTTCGACGATGCCCCCAAACCACTGATCGACAAGATCGAGCAGGTGGTTCGTCTGGTGCGTTCCAAAGGCGTGGGCGTTTATTTCGTCACGCAAAATCCGCTCGATCTGCCCGAAACCGTATTGGGCCAACTCGGTAACCGGGTACAACATGCGTTGCGCGCGTTTACGCCGCGCGACCAGAAAGCCGTGCGTGCCGCCGCGCAGACCTTTCGCAGCAACGAGGCGATCGACGTGGAAACGGTCATCACCCAGCTTGGCGTGGGCGAAGCACTGATTTCCTGTCTGGATGCCAAAGGCATGCCGACACCGGTTGAGCAGGTACTCATGCGCCCGCCGATGAGCCGTATCGGCCCGCTCACCGATGAAGAACGCGCGGCCATCATGCAGCGCTCACGTTACCGGGGGCGGTTCGACACGCCGGTGGATCGCGATTCCGCGTTCGAGATGCTCAAAAAACGCACTGAAGAAAAGCGCCAACAGACCCAACTGAGCGCACAAAATGCCCAAGAGGAAAAAAATGCGCAATCCACCGCTCGGACCAGCCGCCGACAAACGCCGCTGGAAGCGTTCATCAGCAGTACGGTTCGTGCCATCGGCAGCCAGATCGGACGCCAACTGATCCGCTCGCTACTCGGTAGCTTGAAACGCTGAATAGTCCAAACAGGGAACAGGAAATACACGCTGGCAAGGGACAATCGGCAAAAATTTCCGCATAATGCAGCCCGTTGCGCCGACAGAATCGTTCGTTCGAGTTTGAGGCTGCCTGTTTACCCCAAGGCGAGGTTATAAGCCCCGCTAGAGCATGCATGTTCGCTGCGAGCGCTTGTTCCTCGCCCGATCATCGCCCTACATCTGATATGAATGCTGCTGGCCTTTTGCCCGCAGGTGACAGCCCGATTCCAAAGGAGTACCCGAGTGACTGCATACCAAGATCAAGACCCGCAAGAAACCCGCGAATGGCTCGAAGCCTTAGAGGCGGTCGTGGCCGTCGAAGGCACAGACAAGGCGCGGCACCTGATCGGCAACCTGATCGAGGCGGCTCGCAAACACGGCATCGACACACCCTATTCGGCGACCACGCCGTACATCAACACCATTCCCGCAGAAAAAGAGCCGACCTACCCCGGTGATCGCCAACTGGAACAGCGCCTGCGCGCGTTGATCCGCTGGAATGCCATGGCCATGGTCGCTCGGGCGAACAAACACACCTCCGTAGGTGGCCATATCGCCACCTTCCAGTCCAGCGCCACCATGTACGAAGTGGGTTTCAACCACTTCTTCAAGGGTCACGATCACCCCGATGGGGCCGACATGGTGTTCTTCCAGGGCCACGCCTCGCCGGGCATGTACGCACGCGCCTTTCTCGAAGGCCGCATCAGCGAAGAACAACTCGCCAATTTCCGTCAGGAAGCACATCTCGATGGCGTTTCTTCCTATCCGCACCCCTGGCTGATGCCGACTTTCTGGCAGTTCCCGACCGTGTCGATGGGTCTTGGCCCATTACAGGCCATCTATCAGGCGCGCTTCATGAAATACATGGACGCCCGCGGCATGGCGAAGATGAACACCCGCAAGGTCTGGGCATTCCTCGGTGACGGCGAGATGGACGAACCGGAATCCACCGGTGCCATCGGCTTGGCCGTGCGCGAAAAGCTCGACAACCTGGTGTTCGTCATCAACGCCAACCTGCAACGCCTCGATGGCCCGGTGCGCGGGAACGGCAAAGTGGTTCAGGAACTGGAAGGCAGCTTCCGTGGTGCGGGCTGGAACGTCATCAAGGTGCTCTGGGGGCCGGGCTGGGATGAGCTTTTGCAAAAGGATACGTCCGGCAAACTCATGCAGTTGATGATGGAAACAGTCGACGGCGAATATCAGGCCTACAAGGCCAAGGATGGCGCTTTTGTCCGCAAGCATTTCTTCGGCAAGTACCCGGAAACCGCTGAACTCGTCAAGAACATGACCGACGAGGAAATCTTCGGCCTGACCCGCGGCGGTCACAGCCCACGCAAGATGTATGCGGCCTACAAGGCGGCCACCGAGCACAAAGGCCAGCCGACCGTCATCATCGCCAAAACCATCAAAGGCTATGGCATGGGGCCATTCGGCGAAGGCGCGATGACGGCGCACAATCAGAAGAAGCTGGATGTCGACGGCCTCAAATACTTCCGCGACCGCTTCGGCCTGCCCATTTCCGATGCGCAACTGGAAAACGACGTTCCCTTCTACAAACCGGAAGATAGCCACGAACTGATCAAGTATCTGCACGAACGACGGAGCGCGCTGGGCGGTTACCTGCCCAGCCGGGTGGATCGCGCAGCCGCCCTGCCGACGCCGGAACTGTCTGCTTTCGACATGATTCTCAAAGGCACTGCCGATCGCGAAATGTCGAGCACCATGCTGTTCGGCCGGATTCTCGCCATCATCTTGCGTGATAAAGAACTCGGCAAACGCGTCGTCCCGATCATCCCCGATGAAGCCCGTACCTTCGGTCTGGAAGGCCTGTTCCGTCAGGTCGGCATTTACGATCCGGCGGGGCAGCTGTACGAACCCGTCGACTCCGATCAGGTGTCCTGGTACAAGCAGGCCACCAATGGTCAGGTATTGCAGGAAGGCATCAACGAAGCCGGTTCCATGTCCTCCTGGCTGGCCGCGGCGACCGCCTACGCCAACTACGGCGAGGCCATGATTCCGTTCTATATCTACTACTCGATGTTCGGCTATCAGCGCGTGGGCGATCTGGTCTGGCTGGGCGGCGACATGCGCGCACGCGGCTTTATCGTCGGCGGTACCGCTGGTCGCACCACGCTGGAAGGCGAAGGCCTCCAGCATCAGGACGGCCATAACCTCGTCTTCTTCAGCGCCGTACCCAACTGCAAGGCCTACGACCCGACCTACGGGTATGAGATGGCCGTCATCATTCGTGCGGGCCTCAAGGAAATGTTCACCGACAAAAAGGACGTGTTCTACTACATCACCGCGATGAACGAAAACTACCCGCACCCCGCCATGCCGGAAGAGAACCAGGATCAAATCGAGCAAGGCATCCTGCGCGGCTTGTATCCGTTCAGCAAATCCAAGGCGAAACACAAGGCGCGTGTCCAGTTGCTCGGCTCCGGCACCATTCTGCGTGAAGTGGAAAAAGCCGCTGCCATGCTGGAAGCGGACTGGAACGTGGCCGCCGATGTCTGGTCGGCAACGAGCTTCAGCGAACTGGCACGAGATGGCCAGGCCTGCGTGCGTGAAAGCCGCCTGAACCCGGAAGCACCACAAAAAGTGCCCTACGTGACGGCTGCACTGGAGCCGACCCATGGCCCCATCATCGCCGCAACCGACTACATCCATCTGTATACCGAGCAGGTGCGCTCATTCATGCCGCGCCGTTACGTCACGCTGGGCACAGACGGCTTTGGCCGCTCCGATACGCGTGCCGCGTTGCGTAAATTCTTTGAAGTGGATGCAGCCAACATCGTGATCACGGCGCTCAAGGCACTGGCAGATGAAGGCACCATCGCCGCCTCTGTTGTCTCGCAAGCCATCAAGAAGTACGACATCAACCCGACCTTAGGCATGCCTTCTTCACGTTAAAACGGGATCGTCGATCGCCCCGCTACATGCAACGGGGCGCATCACATGGAACAATTTTGGATTGAACATTTTTGGAGCACGCGTATGACCGTGAAATCAGTCCCCTTGCCGGATATCGGCAACTTCAAAGACTTGCCTGTCATCGAAGTACTGGTTGCCGTGGGTGACCGGGTTGAAGCCGAGCAATCACTGATTACCCTCGAATCCGACAAGGCCACCATGGAAATCCCCGCGCCGTTCGCCGGCGTGGTGAAAAAGGTGCTGGTCAAAACGGACGACACCGTCAACGTGGGCGACATCATTGTCGAAATAGATGCACAAGACGCTGCCAGCCCGGCACCGGAACCTGCCAAAGCTGAACCGGCCGCCTCAAGTGTTCCGGCGCCTGAACCAACCGCACCTACGCCCGTTGAAGCTGCGCCTGCCGTAGCTGTGGCACCAACACCCGCAGCGGCTCCGGCGAACGTTGTAAACTCGCCCATCAACGCACCGACATTTGGCGCCACCTTCCACGCCAGCCCTTCGGTACGCGCGTTTGCCCGCACGCTGGGCGTGGACCTCGCCAAAGTTACCGGCACCGGTGTGAAGGGACGCATCCAGAAAGACGACATCACGGCCTTCGTCAAGAATGCACTGACTCAATCGTCAGGCCCTGTGGCAACGGCTGGTGGCTCCATTCCGCCCCTACCCAGCATCGACTTCAGCCAGTTCGGCAAAATCGAGACCGTGCCGTTATCCCGGATTCAAAAGCGTTCGGGCAAACATCTGTCCACCTGCTGGCTGAATATTCCGCACGTCACCCAGTTCGATGAAACCGACATCACCGATCTCGAAGCCTTCCGCCAATCGTTGAAAGCTCGTGCAGAAAAAGCCGGCGTCAAGCTCACCCCGCTGGTGTTCATTCTCAAAGCCGTGGCGCACACTCTCGCCGACTTCCCCAAATTCAACGCCTCACTCGATGCCAGTGGCGAGAACCTGATTCTCAAGAAATACATCCACATCGGTGTAGCCGTCGACACACCCAATGGCCTGGTCGTCCCCGTGATCCGCAATGTCGATCAAAAAGGACTGTTCGAACTCTCTGCCGAACTTGCTGCCGTGAGTGTCCGAGCACGTGACGGCAAATTGAGCCCGGATGATATGTCCGGCGGCTGCTTCTCGATTTCCAGTCTCGGCGGCATCGGCGGCGCGCAGTTCACGCCCATCGTCAACGGGCCGGAAGTCGCGATTCTCGGCGTTTCCCGCTCGAAAATGAGCCCGGTCTGGAATGGCGAAACCTTCGAACCGCGCCTGATGCTGCCGCTTGCCCTGTCCTACGATCATCGCGTAATCGACGGCGCGCAGGGTGCCCGCTTCATCACCGGTCTCTCGGCTGTGCTGAGCGACTTGCGCGAACTCATTCTCTAAGGAGCCTCTGATGAAATCAGAGCCTCCGTGCGGCACAAGGACGTGCCGCCATTTTCAATCACGTAGGTGGTTGAAAATGAAGCAAGGCAAAAGTCACGCCTTTTGCTTTGCGTTCTCTGAGAATTTCAGGATGGAATTATTCAGAGCTTCTCTAAACAGATTCTCACAAGGGACACCGACATGGCATCACTTGAAACCATCAAACTGCCCGACATCGGCGTGTCCGGCAAAGTCGAAATCATCGAAGTGCTGGTTGAAGCCGGACAGACCGTCGAAGCCGAAACCTCGATGCTCACGCTGGAATCCGACAAGGCCACCATGGAGATCCCGGCGCCAAAATCCGGCAAGATTGTTGAACTGCTGATCAAGGTCGGCGATCAAGTCGGCACGGGCGACCCCATCGCCACCATGGAATCCGCCACTGAATCCGCGGGCGAATCAGCCCATGCAGCCGCAGAACCGGCGCCCAGTGCACCCAAGGCCGTGGCGACTGCTGCCGCAACGGCAGCACCCGTCGCAGCGCCGTCTGATATGAATGCAGATCATCAATGTGACGTGGTCGTTCTGGGTGCAGGCCCCGGCGGATACACCGCCGCCTTCCGCGCTGCGGATCTGGGCAAGAAGGTCATCCTGATCGAGCGCTATGAAAAAATCGGTGGCGTGTGCCTGAACGTGGGCTGCATCCCGTCCAAGGCCCTGCTGCACGTATCCGGCATTCTCAACGAAACCTGCGAAATGGGCAGTCATGGCATTACCTTTGCCGAGCCGAAAATCGATCTCGATGGCCTGCGTGGCTTCAAGAACGGCGTGATCGACAAACTCACCGGCGGCCTCAAGCAATTAGCCAAACAGCGCAAGGTCACCATCCTGCACGGTGTCGGCCAATTTGCCAGCGCCAACCATATCCGCATTACCGCCGCCGATGGCAGCCAGACGACCGTTCAATTCGAACACGCCATCATCGCCGCGGGTTCACAGCCAGTGAAACTGCCGTTCATTCCCCACGACGATCCCCGCGTCATCGACTCGACCGGTGCGCTCGAACTGGCCGATATACCCAAGCGGATGCTGATCATCGGCGGCGGCATCATCGGGCTGGAAATGGCGCAGGTGTACGCGTCGCTCGGCAGCAAGATCACCATCGTCGAACTGGCGGACAACATCATCCCCGGCGCGGACAAGGACCTGGTTCGCCCGCTGCTCAAAGACATCAAGAAACGCTACGAGAATATTTATCTCGGCAGCAAGGTCACCGGCGTCACCGCGACCGCCGAAGGCTTGGATGTGACCTTCGAAGGCAAATCCGCCCCGGCAACCGATCGCTTCGACAAGATTCTGGTCGCTGTCGGCCGCACGCCGAACGGCCGCAAGCTCAACCTGGAAGCCGCCGGTGTCACCGTCGATCAGCGCGGCTTCATCCCCGTTGACGCGCGGATGCAAACCAATGTGCCGCACATCTTCGCCATTGGCGACATCGTCGGCCAACCCATGCTGGCCCACAAGGCCGTGCATGAAGGCAAGGTGGCAGCAGAAGTCATCTGCGGCATGAAATCCGCCTTCACGCCCATCACCATCCCGAGCGTGGCCTACACCGACCCGGAAATCGCGTGGGCGGGCAAAACCGAAGATCAACTCAAGGAAGAAGGCATCGCCTACGAGAAAGGCGCCTTCCCCTGGGCCGCATCTGGCCGCTCGCTGAGTATCGGCCGCGATGAAGGCCTGACCAAGGCGCTCTTCTGTGCAGAAACCCACCGACTGCTCGGCGTTGGTATTGTCGGCCCCAACGCGGGCGAACTGATTGCCGAAGCCGTGCTCGCTATGGAAATGGGCGCCGATATGAGCGATATCGCCCTGACCATCCACCCGCACCCGACGCTCTCGGAAACTCTGGGTTTCGCAGCCGAAATGGCCGAAGGAACGATCACAGATTTGCTGCCACCCAAGAAGCGTTAAACGCGCAGTACGCGAATGCCGATGAGGACTAGCCTTTCCCGGCTCAGATTCGATCCAGCCATTCCAGTGACTATCACGGAATACATTGGCGGATCATCCGTGAAATGTTAGGTTTCCCTAAAAAAGAATAAAAGCGAAGAACCTGATGAAAAACGACCAATCGCGCAAATACATATCATTTTGGTTGGCAAAGACAGCCAATTATCTTGTCGTCTAAATCACGTTGAGGCTGTAGAAAAACCCCCTTGGCAAGAAAATTCATGACCATGAGCAAAAACCGACTTCCCAAAACGCTCTGTAATCGACTATCGTCTTGTCGGGAAGGGTCAAGGCGCCCCTTGAAAATGACTATTTCGCCCCTTCAAGGGGTTTTTCTACAGCGTCGTTAGGCGTCACAACGAGAGGCCGCAGCTGCGAGTGCCAAAGCAGCTCAGTGCCCAAGAAGAGAGCAGTTCCAAAATCTGGCATCAATCAAACTGGGAGCAGAAATGAGCGCGTATGTGATCTTCGACGTCGAGATTCGTGACATGACCAAGTACCAAGAGTTTGTGAAGGGAGTCAAGCCTGCTATTGACGCAGCGGGGGCCCGCTACTTAGCAAGGGGCGGAGCGCACAAGGTCTACGAGGGCGACTGGACGCCACGGCGAATCGTCGTCCTTGAGTTTCCGTCGGTCAGCGCCTGGGAGACCTTCTACAACGGTCCGACCTATCAAGGCCTAAAGGCCGTTCGCGACCAGTGCAGTTCCGCCAGACTTGTGTCTGTTGAGGGGCTTGACCCCTAGTGCATGCGCATCGCAGTCACGCCTAACCATTCGGTCAAGCCGACGTGCCTACGGCACGCGGCTTACCTCAAACGTTAGCCGTTAAGAGAGAACGTGAAAACCATCACATTTGACGACTTCTTGAATGTAGACCTCCGAGTTGGACGGGTCGTAAGCACATCTGTGTTTAATGAGGCTAGGAAGCCCGCCTATGTTCTGCATGTAGATTTCGGTGATGAGCTTGGCATCAAGAAGTCCAGCGCCCAGATTACTGCGCTCTACCAACCAGATGAACTCATTGGAAAATTGGTAGTGGCAGTCGTTAACTTCCCTCCAAAGCAAATTGGTCCATTGATGTCCGAGTGCCTGATAACGGGGTTTCATAACGAGCGGGGAGAAGTTGCGCTTTGCGCACCTGACCAATTTGTTCCACTGGGAACTAAGCTGCTGTGAAGGCTGCTAACAATTCATTCAAGCCGACGCGGCTTAACTCCAGCGATATCCGGCTAAATAACGATCTACCTATTCATACATAAAGACTATTCATTATAAGTAAATTCTAAAGTTAGCTATCCTTGTTGCTGATTACAGCTTTACCGTCACACCCAACGAGCGATCTGATTTTGATTGAATACAGTGTCTTTATCCTCCTTGGCATTTTCTCGGGCCTGATCGCCGGTCTGCTGGGCATTGGCGGCGGTCTGGTAGTGGTGCCGGTTCTGCTTTTTTTATTCCCTCTGATTGGTCTGGGCGACAGCCCGCATTTGGTTCATCTGGCGATTGGTACCTCATTGGCAACCATCCTGTTCTCATCGATGGCTTCCATTTACACCCACCACAAAAATAAGGGCGTTCTTTGGGATGTGTTTATCCGCCTCGCCCCGGGCATTGTGATTGGTTCCATACTGGGTTCCACCATCGCCCATCTTTTGCCCGGAGATATCCTCAAGAAGGTGTTTGGTGTATTGGAAATTCTGATCGCCCTTCAGATGGCTTTTGGCCGAAATCCAGCGCCGACGCGGACGCTGCCCTCCGGCGTGCCCTTAAGTTTTTTTGGGGTTTCGGTCGGTGCGGTTGGCACGATCATGGGTATGGGCGGCGGCGCACTGACGACGCCTTTTTTCATGTGGTGTAACGTTGCCGCGCGCAACGCGATGGCGACCAGTGCGGCCATTGGCCTGCCCAATGCACTCGCAGGCGCTATCGGTTACATTGTTACAGGATGGGGCCAACCGGATTTACCGAGCTGGTCGATTGGTTATATTTATCTGCCTGCATTGTTGGGCATTGTGATTCCCAGCCTCTTTTTTGCGCCGATTGGCGCCACTTTGACGCACCGATTGCCCGCCAAATTACTCAAACGCATTTTTGCCATTATGCTCGTCCTACTCGGTCTGAACATGTTGATAGGATAAGACGGGGACTAGATATAAGATGAAACGCGCCATTTACCCCGGTACCTTTGATCCCATCACCTTCGGCCATATTGATGTCGCCCGGCGGGCGGCTCATCTTTATGATGAGGTGATTGTTGCCGTAGCGGCCGCTTCAACCAAAACGCCGATTTTCGATCTGGAACAGCGCTCAGAGCTTGCCCGTGTGGCGTTGCAGGAATTCCCCAACATTCATGTGCTGTCTTTCGACGGATTGCTGGTCGAATTCGCGCGGAAACTGGGCGCAATCTCGATTGTGCGGGGGCTGCGCGCCGTATCAGATTTCGAATCCGAGATTCAGATGGCGGCGGTCAACCGTCGACTGGCGCCGGAAATCGAAACAGTTTTCCTTTCACCCACCGAGGAACTGGGCTTCGTTTCATCCAGTATCGTGCGTGAACTGGCACGGTTGGGCGGAAACGTCGCCAGTTTCGTGCCATTGCACGTGGTGGATGCGTTAAAAGAAATCATCACGCATGAACAGGCCACAAAAGCCGGGGCAAACATGCTAAATTCACCACACTGATTTTCGACATAGTGCCTGAGAGGAGTGAACCATGTCCCTGTTGATTACCGATGAATGCATCAACTGCGATGTTTGCGAGCCGGAATGCCCGAATGGTGCCATTTCGCAAGGCCCGGAGATTTATGTGATTGATCCGAACCTGTGCACTGAATGTGTTGGCCACTACGATACGCCGCAGTGTGTTGAAGTATGCCCGGTGGACTGCATTCCACTTGATCCGGACCACCGCGAAACCCATGAAGAATTACTGGCCAAGTATCATTTGATCAACGATTGATTCGTTTTCGGTAAAAGCCGGATACAAAACGACAAAACCCGCCCGGAAAATTCATGGGCGGGTTTTTTATTGTTTTGCAAACAAGGAAATCGAGAAATCAGTGCGGCAGTCGCGACTCGATCGCCAGCGTCAATGTGCCTAAGGTCTCGAACCAGGCCGAGTCGATTTCATCATCCGAAAGGGCGATGTCGAAACGATCTTCGAGTGCCGTGAGCAGGAGAACCACCCCCATGGAATCGAGCTCGGGCAAGGCCCCGAGTAATGGGGAATCTGCTGTCAACCGGGCCGCCGGAATATCCAGCCCAAGAGTGGAAATCACCGTCTGACGGACATCGTCAAAGATGACGGAATCGGCCGCTTCACTCATGCTTTACCCTGCTGCCCCACAGGAACACAGATAGCCGCTCTGCCCTGAAAGTAAGGCCGCAGTGCCAGTGGCAACGCAATACTGCCGTCTGCCTGCTGGTGGTTTTCCAGTAAGGCGACCAGGGTCCGCCCTACGGCCAGGCCCGAACCGTTCAGGGTATGTACGAGCTGCGGCTTGCCATCGGCGTCGCGCACGCGTGCTTGCAGGCGGCGAGCCTGAAAATCGGTGCAGTTGGAGCAGGAAGAGATTTCCCGATAGGTGTTCTGGCCGGGCAGCCAGACTTCCAGATCGTAGGTTTTCGCCGCCGAGAAGCCCATATCACCGGTGCACAACTGCATGACGCGGTACGGCAGCTCCAGCGCCTGCAAAACGGCTTCGGCGTGGCCGGTCAGTGCTTCCAGTGCGGCGGCGGAGTCCTCAGCCCGTACAATCTGTACCAACTCGACCTTATCGAACTGATGCTGCCGGATCATCCCTCGGGTATCGCGCCCAGCCGCACCTGCTTCCGCACGGAAACTAGGTGTGTGCGCCACATAGCGCCGGGGCAAATCGTTGGCCGACAACAATTCGTCACGAACCAGATTGGTGAGCGGCACCTCAGCCGTGGGGATCAGATACCAGTCGGCACCGCCCTTGAGCGCAAACAGATCTTCACCGAATTTGGGCAACTGGCCGGTACCGAACAGGCTCTTGTCATTGACGATGTAGGGCACATACATCTCGGTGTAACCGTGTTGACTGCTGTGCAGATCAAGCATGAACTGCGCGAGCGCACGATGCAGGCGCGCCAGATCACCGGCCAAGGTCACAAACCGTGAGCCGGTCAGCTTTACCGCCTGCTCGAAATTCATCCCGAGTGCGGCGCCCAGCGCGACATGATCCTGAATTTCGAAGTCGAACGTCCTCGGTGTACCCCAACGTCGCACTTCGACATTACCCGCTTCGTCTTCACCGAAGGGAACGTCTTCGGCCGGCAGATTGGGCACAAGCGAAAACAGGGCATCCAGCTCGGACTGAATCTCGCCCAGACGCTGTTTGGCCTGATCGAGTTTCTGCCCCAGACCACTGATTTCGGCCATCAACGCGGCGGTATCTTCGCCAGCGGCTTTCATCTTGCCGATCAGCTTCGATCGACTGTTGCGTTCGGCCTGCATCTGCTCGGTATCGACCTGAACCTGTTTACGCTCGTTTTCAAGCGCGGTAAACCGGGCCACGTCGAACGTGAAACCACGTCGCGCCAACTGCGCGGCAACCGCTTCGGGATCACTGCGAACTAACTTGGGATCAAGCATAATGGAAAATTCTTTCTGTTGGGACGCCCAATCAGGCGATATATTGAACTTCGGTGATTTCGAAAATCCGCTTGCCGCCTGGGGCATCGACAGTCACTTCATCACCCAACGATTTACCCACCAGCGCTCGGGCAATAGGTGAATGAACGGAGATCATGTTGGATTTGATATCGGCTTCATCATCGCCCACGATCTTGTAGGTAATTTCTTCGTCGCTATCCACATCGAGCACACGAACAGTCGCGCCGAAAATCACCTTGTCGGAAGGCGGCAGTCGGGTGACATCGATGATATTGGCATGAGACAGTTTGGCTTCGATCTCTTTGATCCGGCCTTCGATGAACCCCTGTTCTTCACGCGCGGCATGATATTCGGCATTTTCTTTCAGATCACCCAGCTCACGCGCTTCGGCAATCGCCTGGATGATGCGTGGACGCTCAACACTGCGCAGTTGCTTGAGTTCGGCTTCTAATTTGGCCGCACCAGCGGCCGTCATTGGCGTTTGCATTACACTTCACACTCTTTATGCAGGTCTTGCAGCCGGTTGACGGAAATCGGCTGCTGCAGATAAGCCAGCGCGAGGGCCATTGCCTCGGCGCCCGCCATGGTCGTGAAATAGGGTACACGTTGATGCAAGGCTTCGCGACGGATCTGGAACGAATCCGAACGCGACTGGTTGCTGCTGGTCGTCGTATTGATGATCAGGGTGATTTCCTTGTTCTTGATCATATCAACAATGTTAGGGCGGCCTTCGGTCACTTTGTTTACCGACTCGACCGTCAATCCCTGCTCAGTCAGGTGGCGCGCGGTACCTCGAGTGGCGCAGAGCGAGAAACCTTGCGCAGACAGGGCCTTCGCCACGGCGGCGGCCGCGAAATAATCCTGCTTGCGCACGGAGACGAAAGCCAGACCGGAAGTCGGCAATGAATTGCCGGCGCCAGCCTGAGCCTTGGCAAAGGCTTCGCCGAATTCACGCCCGATGCCCATCACCTCGCCGGTTGATTTCATCTCGGGGCCGAGCAGTGGATCGACACCGGCAAATTTGATGAACGGGAACACCGCTTCCTTGACCGCGTAGTACGGCGGTACGCACTCACGCGTGACCGATTGTTTGGCGAGCGATATGCCCGCCATGGCGCGCGCTGCAATCTTGGCGAGCGGTATGCCCACCGCCTTGGATACGAACGGTACCGTCCGGGACGCGCGCGGGTTAACTTCGATGATGTAGATATCGTTGCCCTGAATCGCGACCTGAGTATTCATCAAACCGACAACATTCAATGCCTTGGCCATGGCCGTCACCTGGGCACGAACTTCTGCCAGAATCGGTGCAGCAACCGTGTACGGTGGGAGCGAACAGGCAGAGTCACCGGAGTGCACCCCGGCCATTTCGATGTGTTCCATCAAACCGCCGATGACCACATTCTCACCATCAGATACCGCATCGATGTCCATTTCAGTCGCATCGTCGAGGAATCGGTCGAGCAGTACGGGCGAATCGTTGGAGGCTTTGACCGCATCACGCATGTACCGCTTGAGCCCTTCTTCGTTGTGCACAATTTCCATCGCCCGGCCACCCAGCACATAGGATGGGCGAACGACCAGCGGATAGCCGATCTGAGCGGCGAGATTGATGGCTTCGTCCGCCGAGCGGGCCGTGCGGTTGGGCGGCTGCTTGAGCCCCAGTTCCTGGATCATGCTCTGGAAGCGTTCGCGATCCTCTGCCCGGTCGATGGCATCGGGCGTGGTACCGATGATCGGCGCGCCTGCTTTTTCGAGATCGCGCGCCAGTTTCAGCGGTGTCTGACCGCCGAACTGCACGATGACACCCTTGGGTTTTTCAACCTCGATGATTTCGAGCACGTCTTCGAGCGTCAGTGATTCAAAATAGAGTCGATCGGAAATATCGTAATCGGTCGAAACGGTCTCGGGATTGCAGTTGACCATGATGGTCTCGAAGCCGTCTTCCCGCAGCGCGAGGGCAGCGTGAACACAGCAATAGTCAAATTCGATACCCTGCCCGATCCGGTTCGGCCCGCCGCCTAAGATCATGATCTTGTCGCGTTGGCTCGGTTCGGCCTCGCAGAACTGCTCGTAGGTGGAATACAGATAGGCCGTGTCGGTCGGGAATTCTGCCGCGCAGGTATCCACGCGCTTGAACACCGGTCGAACGCCCAAGCCATGTCGATGCGCACGCACGGTGCTTTCGGTTTCATCCAGTAAGCGGGCCAGACGCCGATCGGAGAAGCCCATACGCTTGATGCGCCAGAGCGTGTCGCGATCAAGGTTCTGTAGCGACTGACCACGCAGTTCCTGTTCTTTACGGATGATCTCTTCTATCTGAATCAGGAACCACGGGTCGATCTTCGAATGCTCGTGCACGTCTTCCAATGTAAAGCCATGACGGAACGCATCGGCCACGTACCAGAGGCGGTCGTGGCGCGGCTCACGCAACTGGCGGATCAACTCGTCCTCGGCATCTTCGGCATTGAGATTACGGTCGAGAATCTCATCGAAGCCATCCACACCGATTTCCAGACCCCGGAGCGCTTTTTGCAGCGATTCCTGGAAGGTGCGCCCGATGGCCATGACCTCACCCACAGACTTCATCTGCGTCGTCAGGCGGCTGTCGGCCTGCGGGAATTTCTCGAAGGTGAAACGCGGAACCTTGGTAACCACGTAGTCGATGGTCGGCTCGAACGAAACGGGCGTTGCGCCTTGCGTGATTTCGTTGCGCAGTTCATCCAGTGTGTAACCCACGGCCAGTTTTGCGGCCACTTTGGCAATCGGGAACCCCGTCGCCTTTGAAGCCAAGGCGGATGACCGCGACACACGGGGATTCATCTCGATCACGATCATGGCGCCGTTTTCGGGATTGACCGCAAACTGTACGTTCGAACCGCCGGTTTCAACACCGACCTTGCGCAGAACTGCCAGCGAGGCATTGCGCATGATCTGGTATTCCTTGTCGGTGAGCGTCTGCGCCGGCGCCACGGTGATCGAATCGCCGGTATGCACGCCCATGGGATCGAAGTTTTCAATGGAACAGATGATGATGCAGTTGTCGTTGCGATCACGCACCACTTCCATTTCATATTCTTTCCAGCCAAGCACGGACTGTTCGATCAAAAGTTCGCTCGTAGGCGACAGATCCAGTCCACGGCGGACAATTTCTTCAAACTCTTCACGGTTGTAGGCAATACCGCCACCCGAACCGCCCATCGTGAACGAAGGACGAATGATGACCGGGAAACCAAGCTTGGGCTGCTCGACGAACGCTTCTTCCAGTGTATGGACGATGTACGAAGTCGGCGTGGACAGTCCGATTTCCGTCATGGCCTCACGGAAACGTTCACGGTCTTCGGCCATGTCGATCGCGTCTTCGCTGGCGCCGATCAGTTCGCAATTGAATTTTTCCAGCACGCCATTGCGTGCCAGATCGAGCGCGCAATTGAGTGCGGTTTGTCCACCCATGGTGGGCAATATGGCGTCCGGGCGCTCTTTCTCGATGATTGCAGCGACTGTTTCCCAGTTGATTGGCTCGACATAGGTGGCATCGGCCATGCCGGGGTCGGTCATGATCGTGGCCGGATTGGAGTTGATCAGAATGACCCGATACCCCTCCTCCTTCAACGCCTTACAAGCCTGCGCGCCGGAATAATCGAATTCGCAGGCCTGGCCGATCACGATAGGGCCGGCGCCGATAATCAGGATACTTTTTAGGTCGGTACGTTTTGGCATGGCAAATTCACAAATTTAACAACGAACAAGCGTCGAATTTTCAAGCAGATCTACAAGCAGGTTTTTGGGTCGGCAAACAGGACTCAATTACGCCGTGCGGGCATCGATGGCGGCAACGAACTGATCGAACAGCAAACCCAGATCGTGTGGGCCGGGGCTCGCTTCGGGGTGCCCCTGGAAACTGAATGCGCTGCGGTCGGTACGGGCGATGCCCTGCAAGCTGCCATCAAACAATGAGCGATGAGTTGCCTTAAGATTTGAAGGCAGCGTGTCTTCATCCACCGCAAACCCGTGGTTCTGGCTGGAAATGAAGACCCTACCGGATTCGATGTCCTGCACCGGATGGTTCGCGCCGTGATGACCGAACTTCATCTTGATGGTTTTCGCGCCACTGGCCAGTGCGAGCAACTGGTGCCCGAGGCAGATACCGAAAACAGGCACATCGTGCTTTAGCACTTCGGTAAGGGCCTCGATGGCGTAATGGCAGGCTGCCGGGTCACCCGGGCCATTGCCGAGCAGGATGCCATCGGGATCCATTGCCAGCACGTCGCTCGCTGGCGTGGTGGCGGGCAACATCGTCACACGACATCCGCGATCGACCAGCATACGTAGGATATTGTGTTTCATACCGTAGTCCCAGGTCACCACATGGCGCGTCAATTCGGGGCGCGGCGCTGGATTTTCGGGGTCGAGCGCCCAGGTGCCCTGCGTCCACTCGATGGGACGATCGGTTGTCACTTCCGGCACGAGATCCATGCCGTCGAGGCCGGCAAACCCGCGCGCCTGCGCCAGGGCGGTTTCAGGGTCGAGATTCTCGCCTGTCTGAATGCACCCGTTTTGCGCGCCTTTATCCCGCAGTACGCGTGTGAGTGCTCGGGTATCGATATCGGCGATGGCCTGCAGGCCATGGCGCTCGCAATAAGCTTGCAGCGATTCTTCCGAGCGCCAGTTGCTGACGATGGACGAGGCATCACGGATCACCAGACCTGCGGCGTGAACTCCCGTGGATTCGGCATCTTCGGCATTTACGCCAACATTGCCGATATGCGGATAGGTCAGGGTGACGATCTGCCGACGGTAGGACGGATCGGTCAGAATCTCTTGATAACCCGTCATCGCCGTGTTGAAAACCACTTCGCCAACCGTCGAACCTTCAGCGCCAACCGATGTGCCGTAAAAAAGACTACCGTCTGCCAGAGCCAATAGCGCTGTGTGTTTCAAGAGACTCTCCCATCCAAACCGATATGCGAACAGGTTTATCGCAACCCGTTATTTTTGAAGCGTTTCGTTGCACAGAATCCTTCGGACGCGCACCGGCATCCGATGATTCAGAGCAGAATATTGGCAAGGATTATGCCCGACAAGCGGCCATTTTGTCCATGTGCGCGCCCGAATCTTGTGCCCTGTCGAACTTATTTCAGGCCCAGCACATCCTGCATGTCGTACAGCCCGGGCGGTTGATTCTTCAACCAAGTCGCTGCCCGCACGGCGCCTTGGGCAAAGGTCATCCGGCTGGAGGCCTTGTGCGTCAGTTCGATTCGCTCGCCGATTCCGGCAAACAGTACCGTGTGATCGCCAACAACATCCCCGCCACGAACCGTCGCAAATCCAATGGTTTGCGGGTCACGCGCGCCGGTATGGCCCTCGCGGCCGTAAACGGCCACCTCTGCCAGGTCACGACCGTAAGCCCCAGCCACCGCCTCGCCCAGACGCAGGGCCGTACCGGAAGGTGCATCTACTTTGTGCCGATGATGCGCCTCGATGATTTCCACATCGTAGCCCTCGCCCAACAGTCGGGCGGTTTGCGCGACGACACCGAGCAGAACATTGACGCCTATGCTCATGTTTGGCGCAAAAACGAGCGGAATATCTCGGCCGGCTTCGGATAGCATGGCCTTTTGCTTGGCACTAAAACCGGTCGTGCCAATCACCATCGCGCGATGCTGTGCGCGGCAGAACGCCAAATTCTCCAGTGTCGCTTCAATAGACGTAAAGTCGATCAGAACATCAAAATCGGACGAAACACGAGAAAGATCATCGTCAATGGCGCAGTTCAGAATGCCAACGCCCGCCAACTGCCCCGCATCCTGCCCGACCAGAGAATTACCCCGCCGAACCAAGGCCGCACCCAGAATCGTATCCGGATTTTGTATGGTCGCTTCCACCAAAACGCGACCCATACGCCCGTTAACCCCCGCCACTGCAATTCTGCACGCCATGCTCAGCACTCCCGAAACCTGATTCTCAATAATGACGTCAATCATACCGTGAATGCCGAAAGGCATGACGCCAAGCTGGAGGCTCACACTTAATTTCGGGATGAAATTGGGCGACGAATGCATTAAGGTTCGGGGCGATATAAACACAAAGCCATTACGAATATTAATCTACTGATAAAATTATGAAATTCATCGCCGCCGTCGAGTTCAAAACCCGGTTTGCACACGCCCAAAACCCCGTTCTGATCGATTTATCCCAATCCAGTCAGCCATTTCTGGCCGATGCACATTGGGTCGATTTCAATCAGATCGTTCGCAATGAGGGCGAACGAGCCGGATTGCTCCCCGACAACGCAGACTTCAACCGTGCTTTAACACGGACGGGCATCACACCGGATTCGACTGTTTTTCTGTTTGACGACAGCCGGGGCCTGGCGGCTTCTCGTCTCGCCTGGTCATTGGCGCTGTGCGGTCTTCAGGAGATTTATCTTATCGACGGTGGTCGCGAAGCCTTGCTGAATGCTGGCTGGCCAGTGGTGACAAAGCCAGCCCCGCCAAAGCCCGCAAGTGATCTGACGTACGACTTTTCAGCCCATCATTGCCATGCAGATGCCATCGCGGCGCAACTGGGCAAACCGGATGGGTGGCTCATCATTGATGCGCGAAGTGAAGAGGAATACCGCGGCACGGACAGACGATCCCGCAATGCCGGACACATCCCGGGCGCCGTCCATTTTGATTGGCAGTGGTTCTTCGAGCCGGAAAAAGCAGGATACTTACTGCCGGATGATGTTATGCGGGCAAAACTTAGCGAGAAGGGAATCAACGCGAAACCCAATGAAAAAAAGGGGCGGACAATCGCGGTGTATTGTCAGAGCCACCGCCGTTCGAGCCTCATGTTTTGCGTTTTGAAGCATTTGGGTTTTCAGGATGTGCGCGGCTACCCCGGCGCATGGTCCGATTGGGGCAACCGCGACGACCTTCCCGTCGAGATACCGTAATTGATCGTCGCCACATTGCTTGGGTTTGAATCTCAAGAACCCTTCTCGTTGGGGGATTTTGAAGTGTCCTGATCCTTGTCACCAGATCCACGCTCGCAAAGATGCTCCGCCAGCGTCAGCGCTTCATCTAAATGACGAGCGAACTGGATCATCCCCACGCGATAGCGCACACCGACCCGCCGCAGCTTCAGTATCATCCTAGGCTGTAAACCACTGATGACTAAAGCAACATTTTTCCGCCTGAGATCGGCGACGATGGACTCCAATGACAGCATCGCGGAGACATCCATCATCGTAACCTCGGCCATATCGAGAATGACCACGTGAATCTGCGGATCTGCCAACGTCAGGTTTTTCAGGGCAAGTCGTGCGGTGCCGAAAAATAGCGGACCGTTGATGTCATAAATCGCAATGCCCGCTTTGAGGGTGTGCCCTTCAACCCTGGACTCTGCCATCAGTCGTCCCTCGGCAAGCTGCATATTGCGCCGAATGAACAATGCAGCAGCCAACCCCATCCCGACGGCGACCGCCACGGTCATATCGAACAGGACCGTCAATAAGAAACAGGTCAACAGAATCAGAATATCGTTGCGCGGTGCGATACGAATGATTCGAACAAAATGATGGGCCTCGCTCATGTTCCAGGCGACAACCAAAAGCAGAGCGGCCATGGAAGCCATGGGAATGTAGCCCAGCAGTGGTGCCAGGAAGAGAATCGAAATCAGGATGAACAGACCGTGAATAACCGCCGAGAGGGGTGATGTCCCGCCCGCACGAATATTCGCCGCCGTACGGGCAATGGCCGCTGTAGCCGGTATGCCACCAAAAAATGGGGCGACGATATTGCCCACTCCCTGACCGATCAATTCCGCATTTGGGTTATGTTTTCGCCCGGTCATCCCATCGGCAACTACCGAACAGAGCAACGATTCGAGCGCACCAAGCAGGGCTATGGTCAGTGCGACTGGCATCAGCTCACGAAACAAGCCAAACGATACGCTCAAGGTCTGCCCATCTTTACCCGGCAAATTCCAAGGCCAGTTGAACTGAGGCATGACCGGCGGGATGCCTTGGCCGCTCAAACCATCGACCATGTAATGAAACCGTGAGGCAATCGTTTCGACGGACAGGTGCGCACCGGCGGACAATAACCAGGCCAGCAACGACCCGATGAACAGGGCGACAAGATGACCGGGTATGCGTGATTTCAACCGAGGCCACAGGATCAGCACAGCCAATGTGACCCCCCCGATCAGCGCTTCCTGCCAATGGATGCTCGGCAGCGCAGTCACAATATTCTGGACTTTTGTGAAGTAACTTCCGCTGGTGGAAATCCCACTTAAACCAAGAAAATCCTTGATCTGCAATGTAGCGATGACCACACCAATACCAGCAGTAAATCCGATCACCACCGGATAGGGCACAATCTCGATCAGGCCACCCAAACGCGCAACGCCCATCAGCACCAGAATCACGCCGGCCATCATGCCCGCAACCAGCAACCCACCAACGCCGAACTGGTGAACGACAGGCAGCAGGACTACCACGAACGCTGCCGTCGGACCGGATATATTGACGCGCGACCCGCCCGTCAGCGCAATCACGATTCCGGCAACAATCGCGGTATAAAGACCATATTGCGGATCAACATCAATCGCAATTGCAAGCGCCATCGACAGCGGCAACGCAATGACACCCACGGTAATCCCGGCGATGACATTGGACTGAATGTTGCGAAATGAACGATCCTCACGGATTGACTCGATGAGCGCGTCAAACATATCTCTTCCTCACTGCCCCAAATTGGACAACAAGCTGAACAAACAAATTTCGGGAATGTCGAAAAATACGATTTCAATCGTTTGCACGATTGATTTGAGCGCCGCACCCCTGTTATATCCAGTTTCAGTCAAGAACGACCGAAGGGCATGAAACAGCCAAAGCGTTGCCTCACCGAGTCAGCTTAACTCGGAGTCAACCCGATGTCAGAGCGTCTATCGGAAAACGCCTTGGGTTGGTCAAATCCTGAAAAAATGCGAGCGGTAGTACAGCAACTCGGCGATTGAGCCGCGAATGTCATCCAGCGCCTGATGGCTGGCGTTCTTCCTGAAGCCCTGCATCATTTCCGGATTCCACCGTCGGGCCAGCTCCTTG
Source organism: Halothiobacillus sp. 15-55-196 (assembly GCA_002282715.1). GTDB lineage: Bacteria > Pseudomonadota > Gammaproteobacteria > Halothiobacillales > Halothiobacillaceae > Halothiobacillus. The sequence goes on from NCKC01000009.1 coordinate 34,698, forward strand.
ACGGTCGACACGTCCAGATTCCGGTAGTGGAAAAATTGTTCCAGTTGCGGCATCAAGCGCACCATGAACCGCCGATCCTGACAGATGCTGTTCCCGGCCATCGGCGATTTACCCGGCACAGCCCACGCCTGCAAAAATTCCAGGGTTTGTAATTCCGCCTGGCGCATCGAGGTCGTGCTCGCCAGTACGCGTGCGATCAGGCCGCTCTCGCCGTGGGTGCGGCGATTCCACTCGTCCATTCTGTCGAGCGTGCTTTTTTGATGGTGGATGGCGATCACGGGCCCCTCCGCCAGAATATTCAGATGCTTGTCCGTGACCAGCGTCGCCATTTCAATAATGGTATCCGTCATCGGATCAAGCCCGGTCATTTCAAGGTCGATCCAGATCAGGTTTTCGGTCGGTTCAGGCGTATTCATGGGCGTACTCGTGTCATCGTAAAACCGCGACAGCCTAACATGAAACGAAGGTTTCTCTGCGCGCTATAGGGCGTTCCTTTATAATCGCTACGATTATTTACTCCCTACTTTTCTACCCCGGCATGGCTGTCACTTCTCATTAATTTCGAGTAGTTACGCCCCATTGCTCAATACCATGGAAGCGCTTGATGACGCATATGCAGGAACTGGACAAACCGGATGAAATTGCCACACTGATTCGCGATATCCGCGAAATCATGGCACGCAACCGGTTGGTTGAAGGACTGGTCGAACGTTCGGATGAACCGAATCACGCGCTGGTCGAGCGCATCGTGCACAAGCAGAACCTGACACGTCTGGCTCAGAAGCTGGAAAAACTTCATCCGGCCGACGTCGCCATGATTCTAGAAGCCTTACCGCACGAGGATCGACTCGCGATATGGGAACTTGTCCGTCCCGACCAGGACGGCGATGTATTGCTCGAAGTCTCGGACTCGGTACGCGCCAGTCTGCTGGCGGCCATGGACCGGGAGGAACTGCTCAATGCGGCCAACTCGCTGGAAGCCGATGAACTCGCTGATCTGGCGCCAGACCTACCCGATCACGTCCTGCAGGATGTGTTCACCGCCCTGCCGCTGGAGGAGCGGGAACAGCTCAAGTTCGCCCTGTCCTACGCCGAGGACACCGTCGGCGCATTGATGGATTTCGACCTCGTAACCGTGCGCGCCGATGTACGCATCGAAGTGATCCTGCGCTACCTGCGGCGCATGGAAGATCTGCCCGACCATACCGACAAACTTTTTGTGGTCGATCGCCTGGGCAAATTTCAGGGCGTGCTTTTCCTCAAGACCTTGCTTCTGAGCGATCCTGAACAGGAGGTTTCAGAGGTCATGGCACGCGATGTGGTGCGTTTTCACCCCGAAGACAAGGCACGGGAAACCGCGGATGCGTTCGAACGCTACGATCTGATCAGCGCACCGGTCATCGATGAACAAGACCGGCTGATTGGCCGGGTAACGATCGATGCGGTGGTCGATTTCATTCGGGAAGTCAGCGACGAGGAACGACTCGCCCAGGTGGGCCTGCGTGAAGAGGAGGATATCTTTGCTCCTATTCTCAGAAGCGTCAAAAACCGCGCGCCCTGGCTGGCAATCAATCTCGTTACGGCCATGATTGCCTCGCGGGTGATCGGCCTGTTCGATGGCGCCATCGAACAGTTGGTTGCACTGGCCGCACTCATGCCGATCGTCGCGGGTATGGGCGGCAATGTCGGCAACCAGACCATCACCATGATCGTCCGTGAACTGGCCTTCCGCAAACTGGATAACAGGGACATCCGAACCCTGTATAGCAAGGAACTGCGTGTCGCCCTGATCAACGGGATCGTTTGGGGCGGCGTTCTGGGCCTGATTACGCTTGCGCTTTATCACGACCCGGCGCTTTCGATTGTCATGGTCTCCGCCGTCAGCCTAAACTTCCTCGCCGCTGCCTTTTTTGGTGTCACCATCCCTGTTGTCCGCATGAAACTTGGCCGCGACCCGGCTTTGGGGAGCTCTGTGTTGATTACTGCAATCACAGACTCGGGCGGTTTCTTTATCTTTCTTGGATTGGCCACTATGTTCCTGCTCAAATGAAAATCAGACTGACCGACCGCCAAAAAAACCAGATCGCCAACCGTCTATACGCACCGGATGAATCGCTTGAGCGCGCCACCGTGGTCACGCATCACGGCACCGAACTCATCATCGAAAACGTTGAAGGCAAGCTGCTACGCGCAAATGCACGCCGCACGCTGGGCGTGCTTACAACCGGCGATCGCGTGGGATGGCGCACGGGGGAAGATGCCAGGCAAATCATCGAATTCGTCTACCCCCGCAGCAACACGCTCATTCGACCGGACACGCACGGCAAAGCACGATTGATGGCGGCGAATATCGATCAGGTACTGATTATTCTGGCACCTACACCCTGGATGAACCCGAACGTGGTTGAACGCACACTGGTAGCCACCCTCGATCTGCCAGCCACACCCATTATCGTATTGAACAAGATTGATCTTCTGGCAACAACGCAAACCGAACACCAAGCGCTCATCGAGCAGACATTGGCCCTTTGGGCCGCACAGGATATAAACATCGTGCGCATCAGCACGAAAACCGGCGAAGGGTTAAACGACCTGCGTAACGTGCTGGACGACAAGATTTCTATGATGATCGGCTTGTCGGGCGTCGGCAAAACGTCTTTAGCTCGAAGCATCACCGCTCAGGCCGCCACCGCCACCATCAACGAACTTTCTGCACACAGTCAAGAAGGCCAACACACCACGCGACACAGCACCCTGTTTCGGCTCGATCACATGCAAGGCGGCCTGATCGACGCACCCGGCGTGCGAGATTTCGCCGTGGCAGCTCAAAATGCCCAAGCCATCGACCGCGCCTTTCCGGATATTCTGAAACTTGCCGAAGGCTGCCGGTTTTACAACTGCACCCACAGCCAAGAACCGAGTTGCGCCGTTCAGGCGGCAGTTGCAAATGGTCAACTGGACAGCAGGCGGTTTGAAAATTACCAATCGCTCAAGCGCGAGTGCCCCCATTAATCAAGCAGCGTTTAGCCAGCAATCAACCCGGTGGCCAGGACATTTGGCGCCCGCCCAACAAGTGCAGGTGCAGGTGATAGACCTCCTGCCCACCATGATCCCGACAGTTGAACACCGTGCGATAACCCGCTTCTGCTATGCCCTCCTGCGCAGCCAGTTGCGCCGCAACGACAAACAACTCACCGATCAAAGGGGCATCTTCCGCCTGTATATCGTTCACGGTAGGAATGGGCTTTTTGGGAATAATCAGAATATGCACCGGCGCCTGGGGATTGATATCCCTGAATGCCAGAACACGATCGTTTTCGAATACGATATCGGCTGGAATTTCGCGGCGAATAATTTTCGAGAAAATCGTCTCACTCATGCAAAACACCTGACAACTAATGAATGGAGTCGGCAAATGTAGGCTGCAACTGTGCTCAACGTCAACGCGGTTGTTTAAACTTTCACGGTAAAGCTCATCACGAAACAACAGCGCATCTTGACGATCAGTACCGAAAGTGCAGACACTTTGTTACAATCCATCGCGGCATTTTGGCAACGACGACCTGAAGAATTAGAGTTTACTTATTCTCCAATCAATAATTTCATCCCGATACAGGGTGATAAAAGGGAACCGTTCGGGGCCAGAATCATCTAAAATCGCCAAACGCTCAGAAAACTTGGCGTTTAGTTCGTGTGAAAAAACAATTTAGGGGCATTCATGAAAAAATTTATCCTTGTAGCCGCCGTGGCAAGCATGATGACTGGCATCGCGCATGCCGAAGACAAACCCAAGGCAGAAGTGATCGTCAACCCGAACGTTCAGTTTTTGGGGCACACTGTGCCGATGAACGGTTCTGATATTTTCGGTAAAATCAACATCATCCCGGTTGCCGTCGACAAAACCAAATTCATCGCGACCTTCAAGGGTAAAAACATTGCAGGCCCTTTGACTTTCTCCATCAACGAAGGTCGTTGCCGCGATGCAGCAACCAACAAGGTTAAATACCCACTGACCAACGTGGTTAACGGTAAGTCTGAAACAGTTGTTAATGTTCAAACTGCCAAAATCTTTGAAGGTGATGTCCTTTCATACACCCTCAAGTCTGGCGACAAGGTCGTATCCTGCGGCACCATCCAGTAATTCTGAATGTGCCAACAAAAAACCCCGCCATAAAGCGGGGTTTTTTATTAGCCATCTTTCGTTGATGTAAATTTTTCAGACAGCTGATAGCCGCCGAAAACCTGACCTTTTAGTTTCCAGCAATCATCAAAACCTGACCGGGCTTGAGTGGGGCTGATGAATCGAGTCGGTTGGAGGCAATCAGGTGTTTCACGGTCGTCGAAAACCGCCGGGCCACATTCCACAAGGTATCTCCCTTCTGAACGACATAGTGCCCCGATGACTCGCCACTTCTTTTCACCAGCTTGTCGTCTGCACGCAGATGTTCTTGTTTCGCAGCCACGATTAATTTCTGGCCCGGATGAATGGGATCCTTGGCCTTTAGGCCATTGATGCGCTTCAAGTCTGCAAGATCCATATCAAACCGGTGGGCCAAGCCCCATAACGAATCCCCGCTTTGCACTGTATAAAGCTGGTCTGCGCCACTGGCCAACAGTTTCTTGCCACGGCCCAAAGGAACGATGATCGTTTCTCCGGGGCGGGCATAGGCCGAACTCAAACGATTAACCTTGAGCAGTTCATCCACGTCACAGCCATAACGGTAAGCCAGCTTATGAAAATTATCGCCTCGGCGAAGAGTATAGCGGCCCCAGTTCATGGCCGATTTCTCGGCTTCTTCCAGAGCGGTCGGGGTGAACTGTGATGCCAAACTCTTGGGCACCAGAAGGTTGGTCGTTTCCGGTCCGGTAATCGATTTATCGAAACCTGGGTTCAGATTAAAAAGCTCGTCATGTGTCATGCCCGTCAGCGAAGCCAGTTTGTTCAAATTAACCGGCTTATTCAACGCGATTTCGGTTACAACCGACTGATTCGGGATCGGATAAGGGTGGAAGCCATATTTCTGCGGATTACTGAAAATAATCACCAACGCATAAAGTCGCGCGGGGTAATCAGCTGTCTCCTTACTGATTCGGGTCAAATCCCAGAAATCGGTTGGCAGCCCCTTGGATTGATTGTAGGCAATAGCATTCTGTAACGTGCCCTCACCACCGTTATAGGAGGCGATAACAACGGGCCAATCGTCGTTAAACATGATCCGCAGACGCGTAAAATACTGCATTGCGGCATCAGTCGATGCCTTGATATCTCGCCTGCCGTCATACCAGACCGTTCGCCGGAGACCGAAATGATCTCCCGTGCTCCGAACAAACTGCCAGATACCCGCTGCGTTGCTGGACGATACGGCGTCAGGACGGTACGCACTCTCCACAATCGGCAACAAGGCCAGTTCCAACGGCAGATTATTGGCCTGTAAATCCGCCACAATCATATGCAGATAAGGCTTGGCGCGTTCTGTGACACGCTCAAGGTAATCGATATGGCTGGAATAAAAGGCCAGTTGTTGCTGAACCCGAGGGTTATTGGGAATCGGCAGGGTAAATCGAGCCGCGATGTAGTGCCAGAGGTTGCCATCATTCATCCAGGCCGCCTTTCGCGCACTTTGCGCTGGCGTATTTATGGCGGGTAGAATGCTGTAATCTACATTGTCCGAAGAAGAGCCATCGTCAAAGGCACTGGACGCAACCGGCGCATTACCTGCTGTTTGCGGTAAATTGGCACAACCGCTCAAAGCGAGCAAAGCGGGCAGAACGAGGAGGATGAGAAAACGGAGCAACATGCTTCGCCGCGGCTGTTTGGCGCGATGACAGGCCAATCTTTTGCCCATGAAAATCTTTGCGGGGTTGATCATTATTCAATCATTCTGTGCGTGGCGGGGGAGAAGCGGCAAATCATCGAACTCATCCTTCCAGCAACGTAGCGTCCAAAAGGCATCTGCATCGCTGAGCGATTCGCTTCCGGCATGTTTCAGTATTGCAGCGCGTAAGGATGGTTCACGAATCCGCAGGAACGGGTTGATTTGTTTCTCCAGAGACATCGAAGTTGGCACGCTCGGCAAACCCGCCGCACGCGCTTCATTCACCGCATGAATTCGTTGGACGATCGATTCGTTGTTCGGTTCGGCGAAATGCGCAAATCGCAGGCTATCAGCGGTATATTCGTGCCCGCAATAGATCATCGTATCGTTCGGCAAGCTCGAAAGACGATCCAGACTCGCCGACATCTGTTCGGGAGAACCCTCGAACAAACGCCCGCAGCCCGCTGAAAAAAGGGTATCGCCCACAAAGGCGGCCCCGTCAGAGATCAGGCTGATGTGCCCCAGGGTATGACCGGGTGTATGCCAAGCTTGGAATCGACCAATGTGTGGCAAATCAAAGGTTTCAAGATCGGCCAGTGGATTTGTCACCCAGGTTTTGGCTTCAAGAGCGGGGCCATATACCGGCACGGGGAAACGAGCACGCAATCCGGCGACGCCCTGACAATGATCGGCATGATGATGTGTCAGCATGATGGTCGAGAGGCTAAGATTGCGCTGCTCGATTTCTGCCAGAACCGGTGCGGCTTCACCCGGATCGACCACGGCACAATGCCCTCGATCACCTTCGATCAGCCAGACATAGTTATCGGACAGGACGGGGATTGCGTGAATCCGCACAGTATCGCTCCTCCAACGTGCCCCGAAGCCTACAGCGACCGGTTACACCATCGACAAAAAAACTGGTGACAGTGTACGAATATGACAACGGAGGTCAATCACCAATATCACGGGTCACGCCATTAACAGGCATTACTTGTCGTTTCAGGTCAAACAGAGGAGAACAACGGATTGAAACTTAACGACTCAATCCCTGCAGAATACCCTGAACATCGATCGATTGCGTGGGCAATGCAAGCAGGCCTGATTCCGGGGACTTCTCACTGATAGACTCAAGCCGATAAGCCTGACCGTAGCGCAACACCCCCCATCCCTTGCGTACAAATTCAATCATTCGGGCATCGCGCCCCTTGTTCGCAGCCACGGCCATATTTTGCAAAGCTCGCGTCAACTCAACCACTACCGGCGCATGGGATAGCACAACGACATCAGTATGTGATTTTCCTTGTTGATCGACCCATACCACCCGATATTGCTCGCCTCGAATACCGGCGATGGTTTCCTGATGTCCCATTGCCTCGAATTGACTGACTGAACTGGCCATTTCATGATTGATCTGGTCGAGAGCGCCAGCCCCCTGCCCCAAGGCCTGGGCGAGTTGGTCGGCACTCGCAACCGTGGCGACAACCGACAGGCCGCCGATCTGAGAGATCACATACAGTGAACCCTGATGCAGCAGAATTTCCGCAGGTGGATGGGTCAGATCCATGCGCAAGGCGCGGTCATTCAGCCAGACCAGTGGTGTTTGCTCGACTCGACCATTTTGCTCGGTCCGCAGTATGGCTTGCCCCGCCGCCTGCACGGGCGCAGCCAATAAAAAATACAGGCTCAATAGTCCAAAAACGATTCGCATGACGACTCCTGCTGCTGTAACCCCTGAGTCCACGCAGAGGCAATGAGATAACATCACCATGAAGCGGCTGGTGAAAGATATAGCGCCGAAAATCCGTGGAAAAAATGGGGGCTATTCCAGCGTCCGCGTCAGCACAAGCGCATCCTCGCGCCCGTCTTTGGCCGGGTAATAGGCTTTTCTGAGACCGACCTGCTCGAATCCGTGGGCGGAGTACAGCTGCCTCGCTGCTGCGTTCCCCTCTCGCACCTCAAGCCAGAGGCTATCCACCTCGGCTTTTTTCGCTTGTTCGATCATGTATTCTAACAACAATCGACCGACGCCTCGGCGCTGCCTTTTCGGGTCGACGCACAGATTCAACAGATGCCATTCATTGAGAATAGGCATCACCACAGAAAAACCCAGTAATATTGGCCCATCATACGCGCCATCAAGGTAATAACCCGAGCGAATGCAGTCCTTGAAAACGCGCTCGGACCACGGAAAGATATGCGCCGCCTGCTCAATCCGTTGCACGGCGGGCAAATCTTCTTCATCCAGGGAGAGTATGTGTGTAATGGGCGGGGGCACAGGTGACACTACAGGACTCTGATCGGTTTGCCCATTCATGCGTTCGAACCTACCAGCAAACGCCACAGAGCACGCTTGGCCGGTCCGCTGCGCCTGAGCTCTGCAAGCGACCAGGTCTGCCCGTTGCAATGAACCGAGGGTGGCTGTTCTTCCGATGCAGATTGATGTAAGGCCATCTTACCCGAGGGAAGACAACGCGAGATGGCCGAAACCAGTTTTGAGAATTCGGTACCGTTTGCGGCAATGAAGCACAAACCCGCAACCGGCACCGGTTCGGCCGCGGATACTTCTGCAACTTTCGGTGAATCCGCCTGAGGAATGCGTTGTTCCGCGGCTGGCGCATCGGATGAAACAGCATCTGTTCCAAATGAAATAACCGGCTCGGACGAATGACCCGGCCATGGCGCTCGCAACACCCACTGCTCGATACCCAACCAGTGAAGTGCCGGGATGTTATCCATGCACGCGCTGCCGGGACAAAACGTTCACACGTCGCCCATTTGAGGGTGGGCGCGCTCGGCGGGCTTTTGCAGACGGTCAAGCGCATTGAGATAGGCCTTGGCCGAAGCCACCACGATGTCGGTATCGGCACCCTGCCCGGTCACAATGCGACCCGCCCGTTCAAGACGCACATTTACCTCGCCCTGTGCATCGGTACCGCTGGTGATGTTGTTGACGGAATACAGTTGCAGATTCGCACCCGATTGCATCATGTTCTCAATGCACACGAATGCCGCATCGACTGGTCCGGCCCCCTGTGCCGTGGCCGATTTCTCTTCGCCCGCCACGGAAATCACCAAGGTGGCCGTCGGCACTTCGCCGGTTTCCGAACAGACTTTCAGCGAAACAAGCTTGAGTTGCTCGACCCGATCTTCGTGCACTTCGGAAACAAGTGCCTGAATATCCTCGTCGAAAATTTCACGCTTCTTGTCGGCCAGATCCTTGAATCGCCGGAAGGCATCGTTCAATGCTTCTTCGCTGGCCAGATCGATGCCGAGCTCGGTCAAGCGACTGCGGAAGGCGTTGCGACCGGACAACTTACCCAAGGACAGTTTGTTGGTCGTCCAGCCCACGTCTTCTGCACGCATGATCTCGTAGGTTTCACGATGCTTGAGTACGCCGTCCTGATGAATGCCGGATTCATGGGCAAAGGCGTTCGCGCCCACAATGGCTTTATTCGGTTGCACCTGGTAACCCGTGATGGTGGAAACCAGTTTGGAAATCGGCACAATCTGGGTGGCATCAATTCGGGTGTCGAGACCGAACACATCCTGACGGGTGCGAACGGCCATCACCACTTCTTCAAGTGCGGCATTACCCGCCCGCTCGCCCAAACCATTGATGGTGCATTCAACCTGACGCGCGCCGGCGAGTACCGCAGAAAGCGAGTTGGCGACCGCCATACCGAGATCGTTATGACAATGCGTGGACCAGATCACGCGATCCGACCCGCGTGTGCGGCGAATCAACTCAGCCATGCGCGCGCCCCATTCGGCAGGCGTGGAGTAACCGACGGTATCGGGTACATTCAATGTGGTTGCGCCTGCGTCAATGGCCGCCTCGAAGATACGCACCAGAAAATCGATCTCGGAACGAACCGCATCCTCGGCGGAAAATTCCACATCGTCGGTGTACGTACGGGCCAGCTTGACCGCTTTTACCGCATGCTCGACGACTTCATCCGGCGTCATGCGCAGCTTCTTCTCCATGTGGATCGGGCTGGTCGCAATAAAGGTGTGAATGCGCTTGCGGGCCGCCGGCGCAATGGCTTCGCCAGCACGACGCACATCCCGCTCGTTGGCACGGGCAAGCGAACATACGGTTGAGTTTTCGATAGTTTCTGCGATCGCGCGGATAGCCGCAAAATCACCTTCGCTTGCGGCGGCAAAGCCGGCTTCGATCACGTCGACACCCAGACGCTCCAGTTGCCGCGCGATACGAAGTTTATCCTCACGGGTCATTGCGGCGCCGGGGCTTTGTTCCCCGTCACGCAAGGTCGTATCGAAAATAATCAAGGAGGAATTCGGATTGTTAGCCACAGGGGTATTTTCTTTCGGCTGATTCATGATTCTACTGCGCCTCGATCGTGAACGTCTGCACGTTCTGATGACTTGAATTTGTGGGTTAGGGCACGTTTGGCCACGTCTGGCTGAGAGCGTTATTTACTGCCGAACGGCAGTCGCAGATCCAATAGCTTGAGCAGCGGGGTGCCAGACGCACGAAAACGCCCGGCAGATGAACCGCGAGGAGTCGAAGCGTGTGCAAAAATAGAAACATTCACCATCATGGCGCAAAAATAGCCCGCAGAAGGCATAAGGTCAAGCAAGCTGTGTATCGTCACAACCACTCGTTCACGGATTAACTTATCTCCACACGCCCTAAACACTCATTGCCGCCCCCAGATCACATGATTCACCCGAGGTGCAGCGGAAAGCAAAAATCCTGCTACAATTTTTCGATGCAAAACTTATACATCAAAGCCATGGTGAGCTTGACATGAGCAATCCCGATCAACATCAGCCAGCCGATGTGCATCCAACTGCAAGCACATCGACTATTGCTCTCGACAAAACGTGCCCAACACCGGATGAACCAGCTTGCCAGGACGGGCTATTCCCTATTCGAGCCGTCGCGAATATTACGGGCGTGAATCCAATAACCTTGCGCGCATGGGAGCGTCGTTACAATCTCATTCGCCCCACGCGAACGGCAACAGGTCATCGCCTATACAGCGCATCCGATATTCAGGAAATCCAGCGAATCATGGCCTTGTCGGCACAAGGCATTGGCTTTATGCAGATCGCTCAGATTCTGGCACGCGAATCCCGCTTGGCAAAAAACCATCACGCGCCAGCAGATCAATCATTATCGGCAGCACAGGAATCCCGCCCGGAAGCCCCTGTTACTCCATCTGCACAAGGCGTGAATCTGGTTGAAAGCCTGAAACAAGCCATCATTCATATGGACCCGCTGGCTCTGAGACGAATCGAGCAACAGGCGATGATGTGGCTCCCCCCCGAACAGGTCATGAACTCGATCCTTATTGAAGCGTATCGACAGCTCGAAGAACGCGACTCTTGGCCAGATCGCGATATGGGCCTGCACTGGTTCGGCCACCATGTCCGTCAACGTCTTGAGTGGTGGCTACTGCAACACGCAAGGAAACCGTCACTATCCCATCCACTGGTTCTAGTGGACACCACGACAGACCATCGACCACTCGATTCAAACGAATGCCGACTGATTATGTCCCTAGCAGGGAAATGTACCGTACAGCTCATCACCGACACGCTATCTGAAACACAGCGCGTCCGACTGGTCAATCGATGGCAAGCGCAGCACTGGGTTCGACTACTCAAACCCTCTGAACCTCAGCAGGCCTGCACAGGAGACCTGCTTTCTGGCTCGACCCGGTTACACTGGTGTCAAATAATTTCAGATGAGCAGGCATTCTCAATCGCACCCAATGGCGTATGCCAAGGCGGCATTATTCGTTGCCAGCGGTATCTTCTGGATCAGATCGCTTAGTGCCTGTTATGATCAGGTCCGATCGAATCAAATGTTCGCGCGCGAGGTCGCCTCAAGTCATGCTGGATTCAGAGTTACTGCGAAAAGCAGTAGATGCATCAAACGACGGAATTGTTATTGCTGAGCAGGAAGGCGACGACAATATTCTGATTTATGCCAACGCTGCCTTCGAACACCTCACCGGCTATTGTCTGGACGAAATCCTGTATCAAGATTGTCGATTTCTCCAGAGTGGTGATCGGGATCAATCAGCACTTTCGGAAATAAAAAAAGCCATTAAGGAAGGTCGATCAGCCCGCGTTGTGGTCCGCAATTACCGGAAAGATGGCGTCTTATTCTGGAACGAACTCTCTATCACCCCGGTTTTCAACGACAAAGATCAGCTGACCTACTTCATCGGAGTACAACGCGATGTGTCTGAACTGGTTCGGCTGAAAGAAGAAAATATCGCCCTGAAAAGGGATCTGGCGAAAATGGGCGCCAAATTGTCACAAAATAGTATGCCCACAGTTTGATTTTTGAATATAGTATGTTTCGCTTGCCTTTAAACGGAATTATCGGTTACATCACGTTATGAACCCTCCCGCCATCACTGGCCTATTGGCTGCACTCGTTAAAACCGCCGTCATTGAGCCGCGACAAGCGACTGAGATTCTCGAGAAGTCACGCGCCAGCAAAGAATCCATTGTTCAGACGCTGATCAACAGCGGGATTTCTTCCGCCAAGATCGCCCAATCGGCATCAAAAAATTTCGGCCTACCTCTGATAGATTTGGATGCATTCGACACCACCGATTTGCCCACATCCATCGTTCCCGCAAAGCTGCTTGAAAATGGCAATGCCCTCCCACTGCGCAAACGCGGACGTCGTTTGACGGTCGCCATGGCTGATCCGTCGGATCTCGGCATTCTTGAGAATTACCGATTCAGTACCAATCTCACCATTGACGTCGTCGTGGCCGAGGCGCAAAAAATTGGCAAACTACTTGAAGAAGCCAGCAGTAACGCAATGGCCAATCTCGCCAATCTTGACGATGATTTGGCTAATATCCAGATCGATGAAGGTGATATTGCCGGTGGCGACAACACGGGTGAAGACTCACTTCAAGATGATATTGTCGTCAAATTCGTAACCAAGGTGCTCACTGATGCCATCCGCCGCAAGGCTTCGGATATTCACATCGAACCCTACGAAAAAACCTTTCGCATTAGAGTGCGTATCGATGGCATTCTGACTGAAATCCCACCGCCCCCGCGGCAACTGGCCGATCGCATTGTTTCCCGCGTCAAGGTTATGAGTCGCATGGATATTTCCGAACGACGCGTGCCGCAGGATGGTCGGATCAAGCTCAAGCTTGCCGCCGGTCGCTCGATCGATTTCCGTGTCAACTCGTTGCCGACCTTATTCGGCGAAAAAATCGTGCTGCGAATTCTCGACCCCACCAGTGCGCAACTCGGTATTGACTCACTCGGATACGAAGAAGACCAGAAAAAGCTCTACACGAAAGCGCTGGAACGCCCCTATGGCATGATTCTGGTTACCGGCCCCACCGGTTCGGGTAAAACCGTGTCGCTGTATACGGGCTTGAATATCCTCAACACCATGGACCGGAATATTTCAACGGCGGAAGATCCTGCCGAAATCGTGGTTCCGGGGATCAATCAGGTCAACGTCAACGCCCGCGTCGGCCTCACTTTTGCCAGCGCACTACGCGCCTTTCTGCGACAGGATCCCGATGTCATCATGGTCGGCGAGATCCGGGATCTGGAAACAGCCGAAATCGCCATCAAAGCAGCACAAACAGGCCACTTGGTGTTGTCCACGCTGCATACAAACGACGCGCCCCAAACGCTGACCCGGTTGTTGAACATGGGTGTACCCGGTTACAACATCGCTTCATCGGTAAACCTGATCATTGCTCAGCGACTCGCACGACGGTTATGCAACAACTGTAAAAAGGTGGATCATGTGCCGGATGAAGAACTCGTGCGTGAAGGTTTCAGCCCCGCTGATATTCAGGCGGGCCTCAAAATTTTCAAAGCAGTCGGTTGTGATCAGTGCACTAATGGATACAAAGGCCGCGTTGGTATTTATCAGGTGATGCCTGTCTCTGAGGAAATGGGACGAATCATCATGCGAGGCGGCAATTCAATGGAACTGGCAGAGCAGGCAGCTAAAGAAGGGATTAATGACTTACGGCAATCCGGCATACGTAAAGTGAAAGCCGGTGTAACCAGCCTCGAAGAACTCAATCGGGTGACCAAGGATTAAGGGAGAGCACCATGGCCATTGCAGCGACAGCAAAAAAGAAACCAAAAGACGAAAAAATCATCTTTGTTTACGATGCCAAAAACAAGGATGGCAAGATCGTCAAGGGTGAGATGACCGCCTACAACGAGATGGTTGTTCGCGCAGAAGTTCGGCGACTGGGCCTGACTGTGATCAAAGTCAGGAAAAAGCCCAAACCTCTGTTCAGCAACACAGCATCAATCAATGCCAAAGACATCGCGGTTTTTGCACGTCAGCTCGCCACGATGATGACTGCCGGCCTGCCCATCGTGCAGGCATTGGACATCATGGCGCAAAGTGCCGAAAAAGTAGCCATGAAGGAACTGATTTCCACCGTTAAAAATGACGTGGAAAGCGGTTTGACCTTGGCCGATGCCATGGATAAACACAGGAAGTATTTCGACGAGTTATTTGTCAACCTGGTGCGTGCGGGTGAGGATTCCGGCTCACTTGAGCTCGTCCTCGACCGCATCGCGGTGTACAAGGAGAAAAGCGAAAGCCTGAAAGGAAAAATCAAGAAAGCATTGTTTTATCCCATTGCCGTGGTGGTCGTTGCTTTTATCGTCACCTCGATTCTGTTGATCTTCGTTATTCCACAATTCCAAGAGCTGTTTCAGGGTTTTGGTGCCACGTTACCCGCATTCACCCTGTTTGTTATTGGTATTTCCAATGCATTCAAGACAAATTGGTATTGGATTTTTGGCGGAATCGGTTTCGCTATTTTTCTATTTGTTTATGTCAAACGTCGATCCGATCGTTTCAATCATTTCCTCGACCAAATCATCCTGAAAATCCCGATTTTTGGCCCTCTAACCGAAAAGGCAGCCATCGCCCGTTTTGCGCGTACTCTGGGCACGATGTTCTCTGCCGGTGTGCCATTGGTTGAAGCCATGGAACCGACAGCGGGATCGACCGGCAATGCCATTTTCAAGGACGCCGTGATGAACATGCGCGACATCATTGCGGCCGGTTCGCCGCTCAAAGTGGCGATGCAGCAATCCAAGCTGTTCCCGGTGATGGTCGTGCAGATGGTCGCCATTGGCGAAGAAACCGGTGCTTTGGATACCATGCTCGGCAAGGTTGCAGACATGTATGAGGAAGAAGTCGACAATATGGTCGACGCCATGTCCAGCCTGCTTGAACCCATGATCATGGCATTCCTCGGCGTGGTTGTCGGTGGTCTGGTCATTGCCATGTATCTGCCGATCTTCAAACTGGGTTCTGTGGTTTAAATCACGCAACACCACTTCTGGAAAGACACGACAATGATCAGCACATGGGTCGGTTTATTTAATGAGTCACCGATCCTGTGGTTGTCTGTTGCTTTAATACTGGGCCTGCTGGTCGGCAGCTTCCTCAATGTCGTTATATACCGCCTCCCCATCATGTTGGAGCAAGGTTGGCGGCGCGACTGCCAGGAATTGCTGGAAATTGCCCCGTCTTCGAACCCGGAAGTCTACAACCTGATCACGCCACGCTCGGCTTGTCCTCACTGCCATGCGCCAATCAAGGCATGGCAGAACATCCCGATCATCAGTTGGCTGTGGCTGCGCGGCAAGTGCGCGCATTGCCAGCATGGTATCAGCATCCAATATCCACTGATCGAACTGACAAGTGGCCTGCTTACCCTCTTGCCCGCGTGGTATTTCGGCGTATCTGAGACGGCGGTTGCGGTTTGGTTTTTCAGTTGGATTTTGCTTGCCGCTGCCATTATCGACCTGAAAACAACCCTGTTACCGGATAACCTGACCCTGCCTCTGATGTGGCTGGGCATACTGCTGGCCTTGACCGGATTTGGCACGACAGTGACACTGGAAAACGCAGTACTCGGTGCGATGGCCGGTTACCTCGCGCTTTGGAGCATTTACTGGCTATTTAAGCTAATCACCGGACGCGAAGGCATGGGCTATGGTGATTTCAAGCTACTCGCCGCGCTCGGTGCATGGCTCGGCTGGCAACAACTGCCGATGGTCCTTCTGCTCTCTGCCGGCGTGGGCGCCGTTGTCGGCATCGGCATGATTCTGTTCCTCAAGCACGATAAGCGGATACCCATTCCCTTTGGCCCGTACTTGGCAGGCGCCGGTTTGCTTGCTTACTATTTTGGCGACACGCTGTTCCAAATGGTTTTTGGCATATCCGGTACGTACTAGTCGACAGGCTACAAGACGGGAATTAATAGGTACTGCATTTCATGGCCTTGTTTGTGGGATTAACCGGCGGCATTGCCTGCGGCAAATCAACCGTGGCCCGGTTTCTGTCTGCCCGGAATATTCCGGTCATTGATACTGACCTCATCAGCCGGGAGCTGGTTGAACCCGGTCAACCCTGCCTCGATGAGCTATACCGCCACTTTGGCCCACAAATCCTTAACGAGGACGGCCATCTCAATCGAAAGGCAATGCGGGAGAAAATCTTTTCTGATCCATCCGCTCGCGCTGTTCTTGAAACCATTTTGCATCCGCAAATCCGCCGACTGGCCAAGGAGCGTGCAGAGCAATCGGCCACGCAAGCGCCTTATGTTCTGGTTGTCGTTCCCCTGTTGGCAGCCCCCAAGGTCCGACCCCACTATCAGTGGTTGGACTACGTCTTGGGTGTGCGGGCCACACCATCGATTCAGAAAGCCCGTTTGCTCGAACGTCCGGGTATCGACCCGGCATTGGCCGACCAGATGATCGCGGCACAAAGCTCGGATCGTGAACGTGACGCCGTCGTGAACGAATGGATCATAAACACAGGAGACTTGACGGCCTTGGCTCGTCAGGTAGAACAATGTCATCACAAGCTCCTTGCGCTGGCAGCGGAACGGGCGTCTTCTGATTAGGCTCAACCCGATCCCGACCGAACCTGCTCAAAACGCAACCAGCGTTGCAACTGCCACCAAGCCGTATCCCCTACGCGGCGACGGGTTATCCATATCGGGAAATATCCTTCGTGGTGTTTCAGCACCAGACCAACAAGCTGGGGCCCCGTCCACAACCAGGTGACATCCCCCTCCAGCAGTCGGCCCGTTCCATCAAGCCAACGCGCGCTCTGCCCGCTCAACGCCAAATGCCCCGTCCCGAAAAAGGCAGAAGGCTTCCGCCTGACCAAACGGTATAACAAAAGTCCTGACGCCAAAGCCAGGCCAAGCGATACAAGCAGCGGCAAATGCGCAGCAACACCGCACAGCCCAACCGCTACGGCCGCCAGTCCATGCATTCCCCACCAGCAATACGCGAGCCACGGGTCATGCTGCACCTGCGCCGACCAGGTCTCATGAACCATCCTGTGTCAACCGTATCCGGATTTACCGTGGATAGACCGTGTCAGCACTCTGATATTTCTGCAGAAAGGCTTCCAAAAATCCGACAACTGCCTGCTCATTCTCAAGGAATGTCATCAGCTCTTCGTCATCACGATCTTCGGACTCGAGGTCGTCCATTCCGTGCTGCAGAATCAACATCCACATCACGTCCTCTTCGTCGGTGATGCCGTAATGGGCCAGCAGCCAATCATATTCATGGGCTTCGCCATCGAATCCTTCCTCGCCCCAAACCACATCCATTCGTTCGAATATGGCATTGATCAACTCTACTTTATTCACTGGCAAATCCTCGTTCGAATGGTGTGTCCCGAATATTGTGTTAACGGGGTTTGAGTTAAAGTCCGATCATTCGGCCTTCGAACTGGATAGTAAATCGAGTCAGAGCCGCTTACCAATTTTAGATTGGCATAGTTCTTTAATAGCAGATGCTCTTGAGGTAGAAGTGCATCATCCCTCGTCTTATTCGTCAGACAAAACGGAATGATTTCATTAAAATAAAGCCATGGTTTTTCGAACCAAAATAATGGTGATGCTATGTCTGAAAGTGAAAAAGTCTCCGTTCTTTTTGTCTGCATGGGCAATA
>NCKC01000084.1 GCA_002282715.1 Halothiobacillus sp. 15-55-196
ACCCTGTTTTTCACCAAAACAGATCCGGACAAATGACATGAGCAGTCGCTCAATAGCCACACTAGGCCGCTCGCGCCTGATCGTAGCCGCACTGCTCCTGTTTTCGCTGGGAGCGGGCACACAAGCGCAGGCGAGCAATAGAGCCATGCCAAAACAAATGCAATTAGGACAAACGAACCTGACGTTGCTCGGGAAAGGCACGGCAACGTACCTCTGGTTTGATGTGTACGATGCCGCGCTCTATGCCCCAGAAAACACAAAGACCGAGCAAATCCTGTCACAGGAAACACCGAAAGTGCTGGTGCTCCGGTATCACCATGCCGTTACGGTGCAAGACATCGAAAAAGCGAGTTGGCAAACGCTGGATAAGCAGCTCACCCCCAGCGAACGTCAATCGATAAAACCCCAAATCGATGCATTGCAATCGAGCATGAGAAACGTCTCGCCCGGCGATCAATACACATTGACGTGGCAACCGGTAAATGCGCAAAAAAAGCCTGAACTGACACTCAAGCTCAATGACAAGATCGTATTTAAAAGCGATAACGCGCGCTTGGCCGCGACCTATTTCGGGATTTGGCTCGGCAAACCGCCGCTCTCCCAATCCCTTAAACGTTCGCTATTGGGTGGTTGATTATCCGGCGTTGCGCAAGCGCGCATCCAAGTGATCGACCGCTTCTACCCAGTCCGCGTCCATTTCCAATGACTCGCGAATAAAACCAGCCTGCGCTTCTGACCAGAAAGGCGCATCCGCGAGTGCAATCTCTGATGGTAATGGCGCGTGCTGCGCAATGAACGCATCAATCGCGTCTGCTGAATTGGGCAAGCCCAATTGGGCGAATAAATCGGCGAGGGGATGAAATACCGAATCCATAAGCACACCTGCTTTGAGGAAAGTTGTGGTCTGATTCTATAACTGTTCGTGCGGATCGGTCGATTTTTGACGCAATTGATCCCAGAACCGATGCAACACCCGATGCGCGCTCTGCTCCGCTGAGCCTTGCAGTTTCTTGAGCATGTTGGTGGCGGGCATTTTACGCACCTCGATGACTGCGCGTTCGGCAAACTGGTGTTCAATCCACTCATCGCTGGTGGTCAATTCATCAACCAAACCAAGCGCCATAGCCTGGGTGCCGAACCAATATTCACCGGTTGCCACCTTGGATAGATCCAGCGAAGGGCGGTATTCATGCAAGAAAGCCTTGAACAATTCATGGGTTTCGTTGATCTGCGACTGGAATTTCTCTCGACCTTCCTGCGTATTTTCGCCCAAAATCGTCAGAGTTCGCTTGTACTGCCCCGCCGTGAGCAATTCGACATCGACATCGTGATTTTTGAGCAAACGGTGAATATTGGGTATCTGCGCCACCACGCCGATGGACCCGACAATCGCAAACGGCGCGGCGACGATTTTATGCGCCACCGCAGCCATCATGTAGCCACCACTGGCTGCGACTTTATCAACAGCCACGGTCAAATGCAGACCTGCAGCGCGAAGTCGCGCAAGCTGCGCCGCGGCAAGACCGTACGCCGTAACCAGACCGCCGCCACTTTCAAGGCAGACCAGAACTTCATCCGTTTCAGGCCGTGCGACAGACAGAATCGAAGACACCTCCTCACGCAAACCACCAACCTGGCTCGCGCGCAAGTCACCGGAGAATCTCAACACGAATGTGCGCAACTCGTGCTCCGGTCCCTCTTTCTTTTGCCGCTTCCTTTCTTTTTCTCTTCTTTTTTGTTCAGACTTGAACTGCTTGGCAGGCAGGATGTGCTGCTCCAGTTGCTGGCGATTCGACTCGAAGCGCTCCCGGAGATCTGTGACTTTCAGCACGCCCTGACCGCCTTGTTTCTGGCGGTGCCTGAGCGCCGCCAAACCAGCCAGCAGAAACAGTGCGGCGAAAACGAAGGTCAGCGTCTTTGCCAGAAACAACCCGTAGTCACTCAGAAATTCCATCATTACCCCAATCAATATCAAAGAAACGCAGTAACCAACGGATCACGCGAATAGATCAAAAATACCGTCATCATCTTGCGGTCAGAAGACCATCAAAGGGAATCACTCACTCTGACGCAACCCTGTTTGTTCGATAACCGCCCGGAAAAACCGGCTACAACTGTCCACCCCCCAGCTTTCGAGTATAACGAGGCAGCGCGTTTTCGTGCATTAAAGTACAGGGCAACTCGAAAAACCGTAACGGGCTGCCGCCAGCCTAATGCGAAGCTGGCGCAAGCCCACGTTCAGTAGTTTTTTCGAGGCGCCCTACATCCGCAATGTGTTGAGTCTGCACTAAATATGCAGGCTATTCGATATTTCCGGGTTTATCGTGCAACCCCGGTCTTATCAAATTAGAATGATAAAGTGATTTCATATTTAAGGGTTCTCTAATGTTTGCCAAAAAACTGACTGTTCTACTTACTGTCATGGTGGTCAGCCTCGGCGTGCTGTTTGCCGCTGGTCTGCAAACAGCCGAAGCGAAGCGAATCGGCGGCGGTGCTAACTTTGGCTCGCAAAAGCAAAGTTTCAGCCGCCAAGCAACGACACCAACAAACCCGGCAAGTGCGCCGACTCGCTCCGCCGCACCGGCTGCTGCTGGTGGCGCCAGCCGTTGGCTCGGGCCCCTAGCGGGTCTGGCGGCGGGCGGTCTGCTGGCGGCCATGTTTTTCGGCGGCGCGTTTGATGGCCTCAAGCCGATGGATTTCATCATCATCGCCCTGTTTGCTCTCGGCGCGTTCATGCTGATCCGGGCACTGCGCAAATCCAGCCACCAGCCTGCGGCTTCGCCCTACGCGCGTTCAACAGCAGGCGCAATGGCTGATCAGGCGCCGCAACCCTCAAGTATTGGTTCATTTTCCAATTCCAACGATGGTTCTGCATACGCGCCACTCCCGAATGCCCCAGTCTGGTTCAACGAGGATTCTTTCCTGCAGGGCGCCAAGTCACATTTCACCAATCTGCAACGTGCCTGGGATGCCAACGATCTTAAAACCATGCAGGAATACTTTACCCCTGAGTTGTTTCTGGAACTGGCGCGCGAGCGTGCCCGTATCGGTGACGAAAACAACGTGACCGAAGTACAGAGTCTGAACGCACAACTACTGGACTTGAGCCGTGAAGGCGACTCGGTTGTGGCGTCTGTCCTCTTTCAAGGCATGGTGCGCGAGAATTACGGCCAGCCTGAGCCAATCGCTGAAATCTGGCACGTTCGCCACGCGGCGGATTCAGCTCAGGGTGATTGGTTGATTGTCGGCATTCAGCAATACAATCAGTCCATCCACTGATCACCTTGATAATCAAAAGCCCGGGTCGACCGGGCTTTTTTTTGTGATCATGCAAAGCTAAATCAAGCGTTCACGATGATTTTCTGCTCAGCTTTTGCGCCCGGCGAGCAATGAGCCACAGTGGTGCCGACAGCGCGTAGGCAGAGGCAATCAGCCACAAGGTAAGCGGGAAGTCCTTCAGCGCGAGCACAAACACCAGAATCAACAAGGGCACGCTCAAGAACGAAACACGAATCTGCGGACTCACGCTCTTGAAACTGTAGTACGGCATACTCGACACCATCAATAGTCCGGTAACGACGGTAATAATCCAGACCCAACCGATGTTTTCCTGAAATGCAATACCGTGCTCTTCGAAGAACCAGACCATCCCCATCAGCACAGCAGCAGCAGCGGGTGAAGCCAGACCCACAAAGTACTTCTTGTCGACGGTTTCCACCTGAACATTGAAACGCGCCAAGCGGACCGCAGCGGCCGCGACGAACACGAAAGCGCCCAGCATCCCCCAACGATCGCCAATGCCATTCAAGCTCCACTGGAAGACGATCACTGCCGGAGCAAGGCCAAAGGAAATGACATCGGACAGAGAATCGTACTGCACACCGAAATCCGACTGTGTATTGGTCAGCCTCGCCACGCGACCGTCCAGGCCATCGAGGATCATGGCTACGAATACAGCCATGGCCGCCTGTTCGAAATCACCTTGAATGGC
>NCKC01000085.1 GCA_002282715.1 Halothiobacillus sp. 15-55-196
CTCGCTTTGATTTACGACGGGTTGTGCGTGGCCGACGTATATGCTTGGGGGTCAATCCCGTCAATAGCGCTCCCGTTTATATCTTTCAGGATGTCCTGCGCGAGGAGCGGTTTTCCTGCTTGATAGAGCAAATAGATGACATTCATTACAAGGTTCATTGAATGGCGTTGCGCCACTTGCCACAGAAAGGCATTCTGGCGGCGAATCGATTTCGCATCTGTGGACGGTTTTAGAATAGATTCTGGAGATGATGAAATCGACAGAAAAGCGTGCCGTTTTAGCAAGGAGCACAGCACATGATGATTACACTCACGTTTGTGGGGCTGATTTTCGGGATGGCGATGGCGGGAATCTGGGGCGCGGCGTTTGGCGCACTGACCGGCTTTCTCGTAGCGCAGGTCAGTCGGTTGAATCGGCAGGTTCAGGCCTTGATCGCCGATCAGATATTGTTGCGAGATGAATTGCGTCATCTGTCTCAACCTCCGGCGCAGCGCGCGTCGCCATCCGAAGCGTCGAATCCGCCCGCCGCGCCCGAACCCGCCGTGGACGAAGTGGCGTCGTGCGCACCCCAATCTAAACCCGATCTTGTGCCATCGCACGAACCTTTGCCGGAATCTTCATCCGTGCCATTGAAGACGGTTGGCGAGTCGCCTGTGATCGCGCGAACCAACGCTTCGTTGCCTGAAAAAGACCCTGAAAACGGTGCATCGGTCTCGGCCTGGGGCGCGCCCTCGTCGGCCGAAACCGGAGCGCCGGATGGCTTGTCGCGCCTGTGGTCGAGCGTGTACCGATTCCTCACCGAGGGCAATGTGGTCGCCAAGATCGGGGTGATCGTGCTGTTTTTCGGCTTGGCCTTCCTGCTGAAATACGCCGCCGATCAGGCCCTGTTCCCGATCAGCGTCCGCTTGACGCTTGTGGGTATCGGCGGGTTGGTGCTGCTCGGCATCGGCTGGTATTTGCGTGAGCGACATACCGGTTATGCCCTTGTTTTGCAGGGCGGGGGCATTGGTCTGACGTATCTCACGTTATAAGCCGCATTTCGTCTGTACGGGTTGTTGCCGGCGGGCGTAACGATGGGGCTGATGCTTCTGGTTGTGGCCGCTGCCGCAGTGCTGGCGGTCGTTCAGGATGCCCGGAGCCTTGCCGTGCTGGGGATTATTGGCGGTTTTCTTGCGCCGATTCTGGCGGGTAGCGACAGCGGAAGGCATGTCGATCTGTTCAGTTATTACCTTGTGCTCGATTTCGGCATCGTGTTCGTCGCCTGGCGCAAGGCGTGGCGTGAACTCAACCTGCTGGCCTTTTTGTTTACGTTCGTGATCGGCACAATCTGGGGTGGGTTGAACTATAAGCCTGCGCTGTTTTCGACAACCGAACCTTTTCTGATCGGTTTTTATCTGATCTTCCTGGCGACAGCCCTATTGTTTGCGCGTCAGCAAAGGGCAGGCGGTCAGCGTGATTATGTGCAATCCACCCTCGTGTTCGGCCCGCCCCTGGTCGGGTTTGGGCTGCAAGCCGCTCTGGTACAAAACTTTGAATACGGTCTGGCCTGGAGCGCATTCGGCTTGGGCGCGCTCTATCTTGTGTTGTGGCTGGGGTTGCGGCGCGCTGTCGGTGAGTATTTCAAGATTCTGAACGATGCCTTCCTGCTATTGGGACTTGGTTTTGTTTCTTTGGCCGTGCCGTTCGCGTTCGATGGGCAATGGACCAGCACCACCTGGGCGTTGGAAGGCGCGGCCATGCTTTGGGTCGGGTTGCGGCAAGGGAAAACTTGGCCGGTTGTGTTTGGCCTTTTGCTGCAACTCGGTGCCGGGGTGGCGTTTGGCGACGATCCTCCATCACTCGACCCGACACACTGGCCTTTGCTGGATGGCTATTTCTTGAGTGGCGGTTTGATTGCGCTTTCCGGGTTGGCGAGCGCGTATTTGTTGCGTGATTGGCGAAACTGGGCGCCGGTCCCAGCCCTGTTGACCCTCTGGGGATTGGCTTGGTGGTTCGGCACCGGATTCTACGATCTGGCACATGTGGCGAGCTGGCTTCAGCCGTTCACGCTGTGGCTGATGTTCGCCAGTGCTTCGATGCTGCTGGTCCAATGGGTGCGCGGGTGGCTGCAGGACTGGTCGATTCTGCGCTATACGCTCGCGCTGCAAACCGTCTGGATGTGGGCGCTGGGCGGTTTGATTTTCCTGTTGAATATGAGCCCGTTCCACGAAGGAGGCTGGTTTGCATGGATATTGGCGTTCGCCACACTCTATGGCGGGCTCTACTGGAGCGAGCGTCGAAGCGAATCCGTTTTCGCATCCGAGCGCTTGCATGGTTTGGGCTTGTGGCTGCTGGTGCCTGTGTTGGCGCCCCAATTGGCTGATGCGATCTTCCGCGGACTGTTCGGGTTTACGCTGGATTTCGGCTGGTTCGATCTGGGGCCGTTGGGCATGATGCACCCGAACACGCCGGGCGTATGGACTGCCATGAGTTGGGGCTTGATACCGGTGCTTCTCCTGAGTTGGGTCGGTTTTGCCCGTCACTGGCCCTTCGCTGAACGCTTTGGCTATGCATCCATCTATCGCGGTTGGGTTGCACTGGGATTGGCGATGTTCCTTCTGGCCTGGATGTTCATCGTCAATGGGCCGTGGGTGACGGATCCTGTTATGGGTGCAGGCTGGGCCCAACCGGCACAGATCGGTTATCTGCCATTATTCAATGCACTCGATTTTGTTTCTGCTCTGGCCCTGTTCGCCCTATGGCGACATGGAAGACTGACCGGTGCGTATTTCCTGAACTATGCCGGTGAGCGAACACAACAGGTGCTGCATTGGTTGATGGGCGCTGCCGCGTTTGTCTGGCTCAATGCCATGATTGCCCGCAGCCTGAATGCGTACGCCGGGCTGCCGCTCGATGACGGGCGGTTCCTGCACGAGGCGCTGGCGCAAACGACATACTCTATTGCCTGGTCTTTGTTAGGCTTGATACTGATCGTGCTGGCTAGCCGACTGAAGCAACGTCGTTTATGGTTGGTGGCCGCCGGGTTGCTGGGCGTTGTGGTGCTCAAACTTTTTCTGGTCGATTTGTCCGGCAGCGATACACTCGCCCGGATCATCTCGTTTGTCGGCGTGGGCGTACTGCTCTTGCTGGCGGGTTATATCGCGCCGATACCGGCCAAACAGGCCCCATTTGCCAATGATGACCAGAACACAAATGACTCCGAACAGAAGGCCGACTGATTTGCATACCCCGATTTTCTGCGAACACAATGAATAAGCTGCACTTAAGTATCCTGGGATTACATCCCGAACCCCGTTTTGAAGAGGATAAGTCTCATAAGGGGGCACCTCGAAATACCCGTGATTCGTCGTTCCCGCGAAAGCGGGAACCCAGAAAAATCAAGGCGCTGGATTCCCACCTACGCGGGAATGACGGGTTTTTCGAGATTCCCGAGGATCAAAAGGCGGGTCATCAGGTTGCCCTGCCAAATCAGGAGCGGCTTTGGCAGTGGCCACCGGATGGGCCGACCGACGGACCGCTGTCAGTGGCGCTGCGTTCACGTCGTATGAAACGAATGACGGAGCGGCCGGCAGCAACACAAACCCAAGATGAAGCCTGTAAAGATGATCCGGAAGCTCTGCTATTGGCGCGGTTTGCCGCAATGGATAGTGGCCACGGTACAGCGGCATTCGCATTGCAGGCAGATTTATCGGAGGATGCCGAATTGCGCGCAGCACTCGCCGAACATCCCGACATTGTGGCCGTCAGCCAGATTATGCCGGTGCACTTGCAGGCAGGCACCGACAACGCAGTGCTGATGGGGCCGCGTTATCTGCAT
>NCKC01000086.1 GCA_002282715.1 Halothiobacillus sp. 15-55-196
GCTGGACCAGGAAAAGATCGACGTCAGTGTTCAGCTTTTGTACTTCAACAGTTCCAGCACAAAAATGTTGTTCAGCTTTTTCGAGATGCTGTATCAGGCAGCGGAGGCCGGCAACGCGGTGATACTGGACTGGTACCACGACGTGGACGACGAAACCATTCTGGAGTTTGGCCTGGAGCTGGCCGAGGACTTCCCTTCCATAGAATTCCACGCCCACGCCGTTGAATGATGATGACCACTCAAAGCGCGTACGCACCGGACCTGTTCGAACGCGAAATAACGGTGTTGAACAAAGCGAAACAGGCCAAAGCCAATTCTTCATCGCACGCCGATCATTCAGCATTATCGGAACTGATCGACGAGTATGAACGCGTGATTCGCGAAATGCGGCGGGTCATCGCCCATTCGGACCGAACCGAGCGTGAACTCAATAACGCGAACCAGCGTTTGCGCGAACTGACCGAGGCATTGACATTCCAGAACCGACACGATGGCTTAACAAGGCTGTTGAACCGCACGACACTCATCAGTGAGGCGGAACAGCTACTCAAGACGACCAATACCGCTCTGATCATGATCGATATCGATCACTTCAAGCAGATCAACGATCGTTACGGCCATCCCACGGGCGATAGGGTGCTCGTCGGGTTGGCGGAAACGCTACGCTCGGTAATTCAGTCGCCTGCGCTATGCGGACGTCTCGGCGGAGAAGAATTCGCCATCGTCGTGCCGACGAATCAACTCGAAGAGGTCATCTGTCTGGGCGAGAAAATCAGCGAAGAGATCAGAAATCTCCGCTGCGAAAACGAACTCGGCCTGCGGGTAACCGCCTCGCTCAGCATCACATTGGCGGAACCCGGAGTGAAATTCGACACACTCTACCTCTGTGGCGACGATGCTTTGTACCGAGCCAAGCACGAAGGGCGCAACCGAATTGAAATCGTGCCCAATCGGATCACCTTAAGCGATTCGGTCCGACCACCCGCGGTGAGTTGACTCCTGCTAAGATGGGTATCGCCCACAGTCAGAGTGATACGCATTGAAAAACACGGCCTATTTAGTCATCGCCATAGCGGGGTTTCCCACCCTGACCCAGGCCGTGGACTTGTCGCACTGTGCGTCCATCACCGAAGACTCGGCCCGGCTGGCTTGTTACGACAGATTGGTTTCTGATCAATCAGCCAAAACCACCCCGTCACGCATCGCCGCCACCGCCAATTCGAGCAATCAAACGGCGCCGGATAACGAATCTTCGGCAGCGCCCCCGATAGCCAAGGCGCTGAACAAACGCATCGACCAGGAAAAACAAGGTAATTCAAACGCTTTTTTAGTAAGCGCTTACAAGCCCAACTACTTTCTGCCGGTAACGTACACGACCAACCGTCTGGATAACCCTGTATACGATTTCAAACCCCAGCAGATCGAGTCCAAATTTCAGCTTTCCTTCCAGTTCAATTGGTGGGACCACCCCTTGGGCACCGATTCACGGTTCTACTTTGCCTACACCCAGCTTTCCTTGTGGCAAACGTACAACACCAAATCCGCCCCGTTCCGGGAAACCGATTACGAGCCGGAGGCGGGCCTCGATGTCACCATCAATCAGGATTTAATGGGATTAAATTTCCGCAAGCTGCGGGCCAGTTTCATCCATCAATCGAATGGACAGGGTGGTTTACGTTCCAGGAGTTGGAATCGTTTGGCTTTGCAAACGGCATTTGGTCGGGGAAATTTTGCCGGATCCCTGCGGGGTTGGTACCGGATTCCTGAATCACGGGAAACCGATGACAATCCCGACATCACCAACTATCTGGGATACGGCGATTTGATTCTGGCCTACAAATTCCCGACCGGCACGCTTTCCGCCACGTTGAGAAACAATCTCAAGTCGGATAACCGCGGGTCAATCGAAATTGATTACAGTTTTCCACTCAACAAGCATATCAAGGGCTATGTTCAGTACTTCAACGGCTATGGTGAATCTCTGATCGATTACAACCGTTCCATCAACCGCATCGGTATCGGAATCGCACTGACAGACTGGCTGTAAGCCTCATCAGAATGGGCACCGCGTTAAAACCATAATTTCATAATGAAATGCAAAACCAAAAGTGGCGCAATAGCAGAATCAGCACAACATCTCTTGGTGCCGCCTCGAAAAAACGCTATGAAAAAACGTTAATGTGCTATCTTTATTCGAGTTCTCTGGCTTTTAATTAGCTTGCTAACAACCTCGTGTTCTCAGAAGAATACGGGGTTGTCGTCAATAGAACGCGATAAACCGGATCTAACCTGCTAAATATAACGCGGTGGAACAATTGTTCCCCCTATACGCCGGGAGCTTGGTTTGCTCCGGGCACAAGTGACAATGAGAATTCGACATTTTTCTGGGAGCCTGCAATTTCATGCATGATTTAGCCTGTTGGCGTGATCGGTTTTCCGCCCCGATGCTGAAATTGGGCACGCTGCTATCACTGACAATGCTTACCGGTTGCGCAGCCGTCGGGCCTGATTTTGTTGCGCCTGCCGCACCGGATATTCCCGGGTACACCGCACAAGCAATGCCCAAAAGCACCAAGGCAACCAACGGTATAAAACAAGGTGAAGCACAGTCCCTCAAACAAGCATCATTTAATCAGGGTGACTGGTGGAAGGCATTTAACTCACCCGAGCTGAACAAGCTGATTGAACAGGGCATGGCCGCAAGCCCCACGCTTGCTGCCGCCGAGGCCAAACTGGAACAGGCCAGACAAACATACGTCGCCCAATCCGGTTCCACGGAACTACCACAGGTTAATGGCAAGCTCAGCGGCCAGAAGCAGAAGACCAACAATTCGGGTTTTGGGCAGGAAGGAAGTGGTCACGTCTTCGGTCTGTACAACGCGGGTGTGACCGTCAGTTATAACCTCGACCTGTTTGGCGCCAATCGCAGAGCACTGGAAGCGCTGGCTGCCCAGACCGATTACCAGAAATATCAGCTGGATGCCAAAAACATCATCAGCAATCAGGAGGAACAGCTAAAGCTGATTCGGTCGCGCTTCGATTTGGGCGCCGCAACCCAAAGCGACGTGCTGACACTCCAAACCCAATTGGATCAGACGCGAGCCACCCTGCCCCCGCTGATACTCAAACGCGATCAAAGCAACCATTTGCTGGCGACACTGGTCGGACAACCGCCAAGTACGGCCATGCCCGTGTTCAGCCTGAACGATTTCACACTGCCGGCCGAACTCCCCGTCGTCGTCCCATCACAATGGGTTGCCTCGCGGCCAGACATTCAGGCCTCAACGGCATTACTGCATCAGGCATCGGCTCAGTATGGTGTCGCCGTCTCGAACTTGTATCCGCAAATCAATCTATCGGCCACGCTGGGCTCTCAAGGCCTGACCCCCGCCAGCCTGTTCGATGCCAACTCGATCATCTGGAGTTTGATTGCTGGCCTGACACAGCCAATCTTCAACGCAGGCCTGGAATCGGGAGCCAAGGCAGCCAAGGCTGCACTCTCTGCGGCAGCGGCCAATTATCAGCAAACCGTGTTAAACGGTTTACGCAATACGGCGGACGCCTTGCGTGCCACCACCATCGATGCAGACACACTGAACGCCCAAGCAGCGGCTGAAGGCTCCGCCCAGGCTTCGCTCGATCTCACGCAACAACAGATGAAGCTCGGTGCAGTGAATGCGCAACAGCTTCTGACGGCACAGCAACAAGTTGCACAGACTCGACTCCTGACACTGGCCGCCCGTTCGCAACGACTCACAGATACCGTTGCCCTATTCCAAGCCATGGGCGGCGGCATACCCGCAACAACCCCGAATCAACCTCAAACCCTGTCACAAAATCAAACAGCCAAGCCGGAGAAAAACACACCATGAAGAAAGGTACCCCCATCCGCATGATCATCATGCTGCTGCTGGTCGCACTGGTGTTCGGCGGCATTTACGGCTTCCAGCAGTTCCGCAATGAAATGATTTCCAAGGCGATTCGTGGCAAGGGTATTCCGCCGCAGGCGGTCTCCACCATCGTGGTCAAAAAGGAAGAATGGCAACCTAAGGTCGATGTGATCGGCTCCTTGCAGGCGGAACAATCCACCCAACTGGCCACAGAGGTCAGCGGCCTGATCACGCAGATTCATTTCAAGTCCGGCCAGACGGTCAAAGCGGGCGAGAAACTGCTGGAACTCAATGATGCGCCACTGAAGGCTCAATTGGCTCAGTTGCAGGCAGCCGCGACACTTGCACGGCAGAACCTGACACGCGATCAGGCACAATTGAAAATCAATGCAGTCAGTCGTGCCGTGGTCGAGAGCGATCAGGCCACACTCAAAAGCGCCGAGGCACAGGTTAAACAACAAGAGGCGCTGATCGATCAGAAAATCCTCAAGGCGCCGTTCGCGGGCAAATTGGGTATTCGCAAAGTGGATTTGGGGGAATATCTGTCGGCCGGTACCGCGGTAGTTAGCCTCCAGAAGCTCGACCCGATGTATGTCGATTTCACCATCCCGCAATCGGAATTGTCGCTGGTCACAATCGGCAAGAAAATTTCCATCCAAACAAATGCGTTCGCCGGAAAAACCTTTGAAGGGAAAATCACGGCCATTGAACCGCAGGTGGATACCAGTACCCGTAACATTACGGTTCGTGCCGCCATTGCCAATCCTGACGGCATGCTCATGCCCGGGCTGTTC
Source organism: Halothiobacillus sp. 15-55-196 (assembly GCA_002282715.1). Taxonomy (GTDB): domain Bacteria; phylum Pseudomonadota; class Gammaproteobacteria; order Halothiobacillales; family Halothiobacillaceae; genus Halothiobacillus. The sequence goes on from NCKC01000086.1 coordinate 4,685, forward strand.
GTGACGGCGCATGTCGACCAGGGTGAACCTCAGCAGTATTTGACCCTGCCCAGTACCGCCATTGCCTACAACCCTTATGGCAGCACGGTGTTTGTCGTCAAGGATGAAGGCAAGGACGACAAAGGCAAGCCCAAGCTCACGGTGGAACAACGCGTCGTAACGACCGGCCCGACCCGGGGCGATCAGGTTGCTGTATTGAGCGGCCTGAAAGCGGGCGAAACCGTGGTCACAGCAGGCCAGCTCAAGCTGCGTAACGGCGCCCCTGTGTTCATCAACAACAGCATTCAGCCTTTAAATAACCCGCACCCCGAGGTTAAAGACCAATGAGTACGGCGTCTTCGAAAACCCCAAAATTCACGGATATCTTCGTCTCCAAGCCCGTCTTGGCGACGGTGATCAGCCTTGTGATTCTGGTTCTGGGATTGCGCTCGTTCGGCCTGTTGCCGGTGCTGCAATATCCATTTACCCAGAATGCCGTAGTCACGGTCACAACCGCCTATCCCGGTGCTGACGCAAATCTGGTATCCAGCTTCATCACCACACCGCTGGAGAATGCCATTGCACAGGCCAATGGCATTGACTACATGACCTCCAGCAGCACGCAGGGGGTCAGTACCATTACGGTCAACCTCAAGTTGAACTACGAACCGGACAAGGCGCTCACCGAGATCAACACCAAAGTGAACTCGGTGCTCAATCAACTGCCCCCACAGGCTCAAAAGCCAACGCTGTCGGTCAGTATCGGCCAAACCATTGACGCCATGTACATCGGTTTTTACAGCGATGTACTCAAACCCAATCAGGTCACTGACTACTTGATCCGCGCCGTTCAGCCAAAACTACAGGCAGTTGATGGCGTGCAAACCGCAGAAATGCTGGGTGCCAAGAACTTCGCCCTGCGTGCCTGGCTCGATCCGAACAAACTCGCCGCCGTGGGGCTTACCGCAGCCGATGTGTACAGCGCTCTGGCCGCCAATAACTATTTGTCTTCCAGCGGCCAGACGAAAGGTCAGATGGTTCAGATCAATCTGAATGCATCAACGGCGCTCAACTCACTTGATGGCTTCAAGAACCTGATTCTCAAAGAGAACGGGGGGTCGATCGTCCGTTTGAAGGATGTCGCCAATGTCACCTTGGGTGCCGAGGATTACGACTCCAGTGTTTCCTTTGATGGCCGCAAGGCTGTCTACATCGGTATTCAGGTAGCACCCGGTGCCAACCTGCTGGATGTAATCAAACGGGTACGTGCGGTCATGCCGGGTATCGAGGCCCAGCTGCCAACCGGTCTGAATGCCAACATCGTTTACGATTCGACCAAATTTGTTCACTCGTCCATCGATGAAGTCATCAAAACGCTGAGCGAAGCGGTATTGATCGTGACGCTTGTGGTATTCGTTTTCCTGGGGTCCCTACGCTCCGTACTCATCCCGGTGATTGCGATTCCCCTGTCGCTGGTCGGTACATTCGCGATCATGCTGATGCTGGGATATTCGATCAACTTGCTTACACTGCTGGCCTTCGTACTCGCCATCGGTCTGGTGGTCGATGATGCCATCATCGTGGTTGAAAATATCAGCCGTCACCTTGAGGAAGGTGAAACACCGTTCAATGCAGCAAGAATGGCGGCACGCGAGCTCGCCTCGCCGATTATTTCGATGACCATCGTCCTGATTGCGGTCTATATTCCCATCGGTTTCATGCAGGGTCTGACCGGGGCTTTGTTTACCGAATTCGCCTTTACCCTGGTTGGAACCGTCACTATTTCGGCCATTATTGCACTTACGCTCTCTCCCATGCTGAGCTCGAAAATCCTGCGCGCGCCGAAGAAAGAAGGCGGCGGCTGGCAGGATCATCTCGTGCTCTGGCTGGACAAACAATTTACCCGCCTGCATCAGT
>NCKC01000087.1 GCA_002282715.1 Halothiobacillus sp. 15-55-196
GCTGGGCTTTAAGTGTCCCGCTGAGTTGTTTACACCGGACGCCTTCGACTTCAAGCAGCATCATGCTGCTCTTTTTGCACTTGGTCATTGAAACCGCCGATGGAATAAATCAGCATTTACCTAGAAACAATTTAATGGACCGCATGCGCCGATCTTCGCCTGCTCGGCAACAGGGATCAAACCGAGGTTGCTCGAACAGACCAAGACTCACACTCACAGCTCGGGTTGTTTGTGGTGATCACCCTCGCAATAAGTTGATTTTGGCCGTGTCGACCTGAACTAGATTCATGCGCAACTGATGGCGCAACGACTGATGCGGGCATAAAAAACCCGGTACATGACCGGGTTTTGTAAAGTTCTAATCGTCATTGACTCGTTTTATTGAGTCATGCCGAACACTACTTGGTGATGATGTCCTTCGACATGGGCGCAAGAATCTTGATCAGATGATTTTGTGCCGGCACGGAAACGTGATGCTGATCCATCGCGATAATCAAATCCTCGGTCAGCGCATTGAATGCCGCCTGTGTCACACCCATGCTGTGATGCAACGGTCCCATCGCCGGGCCCGTGTATTTGCAGGGGCCGCCCAAAGCTTCGCACACCTGATTGGTCAATGCTGCCTTGAGTGCCGGGATGTTCGCATGGGCAAAATAGCTGTTGATACGATTATCAGCGGCAACGACACCCACGAAATCATCGATGATATTGGCGATACCCTGCTTTTGTCCGAACTCTTCGTAATATCCGGCGTGCGCGTTGACAGCGGAACAGGCCAGAACCATGCCACTGATCATGGCCAGTGCGGCGGGGCGAAATTTAAACTGTTTCATGTTCATGTTTTCTCTCTTACTGATTTCAATCAAAAGGTTAAAGTGCCGTTGAGATAGACACCATTCTGGTTGGTATACGGCCCGACGTTACCGAGACGGGCGAAAGCCAGCGCCAGAGAGACACTCTTGTTCGGAAAATAGGCAACGAAAACATCTTGCCAGCTCGATTGCTTGAGTCCGGCATCACTGAGGTTATTGCTCATCCCCTTGTATTCATAACCGATGGCCACATCGGGACGCAGCAATACGGCTGTGGAAAACTCAGGCTTGATGTGCGCAGAATCGTGATTGACGCCACCGAAACCCAGCAAGCCAGTTTCATTGGCCTTGGTGTAGCGCAGATTGCCGTTGATGAGCCAGTTGTAGCCGAAGAAGCCCCCGATCAGGACTTTCGTGGCGGACAGATAAACATCCGTGCCATGATCCTCGACACCGGCACCTAAGCTTTGCAAGGCGGGCACGAGACTATTGCCGCTCGTGACATCTTTTTTGTACTCCACACCGATGGCAACCTGCGGAATCAGATTATCGCTGTTGTAAACGGCATCCCCGAACAGACGCAGTTTGGCACCGAAGATATGCTGGCCGATCTTCATTCCGTCCAGCGGCAATGCCACCGTGCCACCAGGGCCATAAACATTACTGCCCAGAGTGCCGGTCTGATACGCATAGGACAGCTCAAGCCGGTTGTAGATACCAACCGAGACAGCCAACTGGTTGACACTGAAATCCGGCTGCGTCACATTCGTGAACGAGGCCGTCGGATTGATTTGCTGGTCGGTGCCGTAGCCGGCAATGACGGCCCAGGGATTGATCCCCCCGCCCGCCGCGCCATCCAGTGACTGGATGCCCCCGGTCGCTAAAAAGCGCCCCTTACCCATGACATCGTCGGCATGTGCGGCCATAGGGATACTCAGGGCCAAGCCCAGCATCACGCCCCATGCGCACTTACGGCGATTCAATACACTGACTTTTTGGTCAATTTTATGCTTTTGATGGTTCATAGCGTCTCCTAGACTTCATGTCGCGTACAATTACGCATGAGGTCTACGCAGGAGACTGTCGATGGGTTGCATGATTATGAGCCTGGATACCCATCCAGAATGTAATGAAAATGCAACACAAGGCCAACGGGGTTCGACTAAACCTCGTCGACTGCTACAACGATCAGTTGTATATGACTGGCGGATGGCTCAGTTATTAACACCGAATCGACGGAAATAACCCAGCACCCGATCCGACAAACCGGCCAGAAGGGGCTTGTCTGACTTGGCAACTGCATGACGCTGGCGGAGTTCGGGTTGAGATTGGAGAATGTGGTGATAGTCGAGCGCTGACTGCATGTTTTTAACGAAAGTTCCGACATGGCCCGGCTTCGGATGAAAACGGAATACCTGTCCCTGATTGATCAACTCGACCAGTAGCTCGTAATCGCGTAACTGCGTGAGCACGATCGTGACCAGTTGGGGATGGGATTTTTTCAGCGCTTTGATGGCGCCCACATGACTGGCTTGACCATCGAGCACATCGGCCACCATCACGCCAATCGTATGCCCACTCAGCAGTTCCATTGCCTCATCAATATTCCGAGCCCAAAACAGTGGATTACCCTCAGGCGTAGCCCGTTTCACGAGATCGTAGGCTTTCGGATCCTGATCGAGTAACAGGATACCGGTGCGTGAAACAGGCTGCAGTGCCTGGTCGACAACCATCTCATGATTACGTCGGGCGGCTGCGGCAAAACTGAGTTCCGCCACCTGTGCCGCCGCTCGAACGTCCGCACGAATCTGTTCGGCATCCCAAGGCTTTTGCAGGAACCGGAAAATTTCGCCTTCGTTGACCGAACCAATAACCGCTGCCAGATCGGCATAGCCCGTCAGTAATAAACGCATGGTGTTGGGCGATACCTCACGAATGCCACGCAGCACATCGACACCGGCCATGATGGGCATGCGCTGATCGGAAATGACCACTGCGACCGGTTGAGTCCGGGCAATTTCAATCGCATCGTGTCCGTTATCGGTCGTCAATACATTGAATTCATTGCGAAACAGCATTTTGAGCGAGCGGGTAATGCGCGCTTCGTCATCGACCAGCAATAAGGTAGGTTTGGTATTCGGTTGATTCATTTTTTTCTGCTCCTTTCCGCATTCTGGTCAAGCTCAGCCAGTCAGATGGCGGTTGAATTCAATCGGTGGATATTCTCTGTTTGCAGCACTTCAATGCTGTCCGCAACTTGCTTGCCACTGGCGTCCGAACTGGAATCCGTATGCACAGGTTGATTAGTCGGCGGCTTGATCGGCAGGCTGATCTCAAAGCGTGTGCCAACCCCAGGCTTGGTAGCCAAACGGATGTCGCCGCCGTGATCCTTGATGATGCGATAGCTGATCGACAACCCAAGACCGGTTCCCTCGCCGACCTTCTTGGTGGTATAGAACGGTTCGAAAATGCGCGACACGTGCTCGGGCGGGATGCCGCTGCCGTTATCTTCCACGCTGATGCAGACGAACTCGCCGCGGGTGTAGGTTCGAATGAGCAGACGGCCTTTGTCGTGATTCTGATTGATTTGCGAAGGCGCGCAGGGCACGAGCGGTATCGGTTCGAAGCGTTTTTCGACCGTGACTCGATTCTTTAGATGGTGATGGCCGACCGTCAGGGCCGTTTCGATGTTCTCGATCAGATTGACCTGATCGGTTGCTGCCCGATCAACCCGCGCAAAGTTCTTCAGGCTCAGGACAATCTCGCTGATCTGCTTCAAACCGAAACGGGTGTCGGTGAATAATTCGTTCAAATCGGCCAGATCACTGACGGCATCGAACTCCTCGCGCATGGCGGCAATCGCCTGGATTTGCGCTTCAACATCGGTTTGCTCGGCAGCGGGGTTGAGCAGG
>NCKC01000088.1 GCA_002282715.1 Halothiobacillus sp. 15-55-196
GTTGGTGAACGCACTGGCCCGGATCAAATCCTATTTCGATTACGGCACCTTCACCCCGATTCAGGTGGCAGCGATTCTGGCTCTGGAAGGCGATCAGACCTGTGTTCGTGAAATCAGTGACATGTATCAGCGCCGCCGCGACGTACTGTGTGAGGGGTTGATCTCTGCGGGTTGGGATGTGGTTATACCGAAGGCGACGATGTTCGTCTGGGCGAAAATACCTGAGCAGTTCTCGCACATGAACTCGCTTGAATTTACCAAACATCTGTTGGCGGAAGCCAAGGTGGCCGTTTCGCCGGGTATTGGTTTTGGCGAGTACGGCGATGATCATGTCCGCTTCGGCCTGATTGAGAACGAACACCGTACCCGTCAGGCAATTCGTGGGATCAAAGCCATGTTCCGCAAGGAAGAGCTTCGCCGCGCGGAGCTTCAGGGCAAGCAGTCGGAGTCAGGTAAATGAGTGTGGGCGAAGTGACGAATGCCGATGCCGCGCTGCCGCCGTTGCGAGTCGGTTTGTTGGGTTTGGGCACGGTGGGTGGCGGCGTGGTCAATGTGTTGACGCGCAATGCAGAAGATATTGCGCGTCGTTCCGGGCGGCGCATCGATGTGGTTCATGCCTCGGCACGTAATCTGGGTGCGCCACGTATTTGCCCTCTTGACGGGATTCTGCTGACCACCAACCCGATGGATGTCGTCGAAAATCCGAATGTCGACGTCATTATCCAAGGCGCTGATTGCCCACGAGGGCAACGAACTGTTCGCTCTGGCGCAGGCCAAGGGCACCGTTGTGGCATTCGAGGCGGCGGTGGCGGGCGGCATCCCGATTATCAAGGCCATCCGTGAAGGACTGGCGGGCAACCGGATCGAATGGCTTGCCGGCATCATCAATGGCACCGGTAATTTCATCCTTACGGCCATGCGTGATGAGGGCCGCAGTTTCAGTGATGTGCTCGCCGAAGCGCAGAAGCTGGGTTACGCCGAAGCCGATCCGACGTTCGACGTCGAGGGCATCGATGCCGCGCACAAACTATCGATTCTGGCGGCGATCGCCTTTGGTATGCCGCTTAAATTCGACGGTGTCTACACCGAAGGCATCAGCGCACTCAAAACCGAAGACGTTCGTTACGCACGCGAGTTGGGCTATCAAATCAAGCACCTCGGCTTTGCCCGGCGGCACGAAAATGGCGTCGAGATGCGGGTGCATCCAACCCTGATCCCCGAGCGCCGTTTACTGGCCAACGTCGATGGCGTCAAAAACGCCGTTCTGGTCTGGGGTGATGCGGTGGGCCCGACGTTGTACTACGGTGTGGCGCGCACATTAACGGCCGATCCGAATCACCGCGTGCCTCATCTGGCTGTGGTGCCCGATCAGGTGAGCGATCTTCCCATCCTTTCAATGGATGATATTCAAACCGGATATTACCTGCGTTTGACCGTTCTGGATCAACCGGGTGTTCTGGCGAATATCGCCCGCACGCTGGCCGATTTCGGCATCAATATCGAAGCGATGATTCAGAAAGAGGCCAGCGACGAAACCTTGCATTTACCCATCGTGCTGCTGACGCACCCGATGCGAGAGGCCATAATGAATGATGCCATCGAGTCGCTTCAGGCACTCGACGAAGTTTGCGCGCCTATAGTTCGCCTTCGGGTTGAATCACTGGTCAGTTGAAATCCTGGGTACCCATTACGGTGAACGCATTGTTATTTTCTTTTGTGGCTTTCCGCCGATTGTTCTGGTCAGCCCTTGTCTTGGTTGTGGCTGTCTCGCTCACGGCTTGTGGTGACCAAAAGTCCGAGGCGCAAGTCACCGGTCTGCCCGACTTTTCTGCATTGGTGGCGGCCAATAATGCCTCCGTGGTCAATGTGAGCGCCATCGTCCCGTTGGCGGCCATGCCGGATACCCCAAATCAAGGTCGGAACGACAGCGAACTCAACCAGTTTTTCCGACAGTTTTTTGGCTTTAATGGTCCGGCGCCAGGTCGATCGGCGCCTCAGGAACCCACGCAGCCGGTCGAGCCTGAATCAAGTAGCGGTTCGGGTTTCGTTCTGAGTCAGGATGGTGAAATCGTAACCAACGAGCATGTGATCGATGGCGCATCGCAAATTTACGTTCGGCTGGCGGATGGGCGTGAACTGAAAGCAAAGGTTCTCGGCAGCGATAAGGCCGGTGATATTGCGTTGCTCAAGATTGATGCCAAAGGGCTCAAGCCCGTCAAAATCGGTAATTCCGATCAAGTCAAACCCGGGCAATGGGCGGTGGCGATCGGCTCGCCTTTCGGGTTTGATCATTCCGTCACGGCTGGTGTCGTCAGCGCCAAGGGACGCTCGCTGCCGGGCGATGACAATCAGCGGTATGTGCCGTATCTGCAGACCGATGTTGCGATCAATCCGGGTAGTTCAGGTGGCCCGCTGTTCAACGTCAAGGGTGAGGTCATTGGCATTAACGCGCAGATTCTCACGGAATCAGGTGCTTACAATGGCCTGTCGTTCTCCATCCCGATCAATTACGCGTTGCAGGTGGTGGAACAACTAAAGCAGCACGGTACGGTTGATCGTGGCTTCCTGGGGGTTCAGATTCAGTCCCTGAACCGCGAGATGGCACAAGCCATGGGTCTTGACCGCGCCAAGGGTGCGTTGGTGACCGGGTTCGTTTCAGGGTCGCCTGCCGAGCAATCTGAGCTGCAACCGGGCGATATTATCATCGCTGCCAATGGCCACCCGATTACGGAATCTGCCGACTTGCCGCAAACCATCGGCGTGCTCCCACCGGGAAGCGACGTGCGCCTTGAGGTGCTGACAAAAGGTAAGACGCACAACATATCAATAAATCTGGCTGCGTTGCCTCAACATGCGCCGAGGCAGGTTCAGTCGATGAAATCTCATGATCTGATCGTTGAGGATTTCGGCCTGCTTCTGACGGACGATGGCGGCACGATTCGAGTCAAGGCCGTAGAGCCAAACAGCCCGGCCGCGAGATCGGGCCTGGCGGCTCAGGACATTCTGCTCACGCTCAATCAGCGCGCGTTGAATTCCTTGGATGCCGCGCAAAATGCTTTCGAGTCAGCGCGTAAAGACAGGCCCAATGCGGTTCTTATGCGCCGTGGTGATCAACAGCATTACATCGCCCTCTCGCTTCAAGCCGACTGATTGGCGTTAATGAGAGATGGTGGCCTGAAGTAGTCTGGTTGCGGGCGCCGAGTAAAATTGGCCGAATCGGTTATACTTCGGCGCTTTGCGATGTATGTGTCGTAATTGCGGCATGTTCACCGGTATCTGTATTCCATGAGCGCTGCGTCGCGGTGCGCCCTTTAAAAACTATTGAGTAGAACCATGTCCGAACGGCTCTCGCTGATTCGTAATTTTTCGATTATCGCCCACATCGACCACGGTAAATCCACCTTGTCTGACCGCATTATTCAGTTGTGCGGTGGCTTGACCGCGCGTGAAATGGATGTGCAAGTGCTCGACTCCATGGATATCGAGCGGGAGCGCGGCATCACCATCAAGGCGCAAAGTGTATCGCTCGACTACACGTCTCGCAGTGGCAAGGTCTACCGTCTGAATTTTATTGATACACCCGGCCACGTGGATTTCTCGTATGAAGTTTCGCGCTCACTGGCGGCTTGCGAGGGTGCGTTGCTGGTAGTGGATGCCTCACAGGGTGTCGAGGCACAATCGGTTGCCAACTGCTATACGGCCATCGATCTTGGTCTTACCGTCGTCCCTGTGTTGAACAAGATTGATCTCCCGTCGGCAGAGCCCGAGCGCGTCAAGCAGGAAATCGAGGACGTCATCGGTATCGATGCAGAGCATGCCGTCCTCACTTCCGCCAAAACCGGGGTGGGAATCGAAGATGTTCTTGAGCGCCTGATCGAGGAGATCCCGGCACCCGTTGGTATTGAAGCAGGCCCGCTTAAGGCGCTGATTATCGATTCATGGTTTGATAACTATGTCGGCGTCGTTGCGCTCGTGCGCGTCATCGACGGGGCAATCGTGCCGAAGCGCAAAATCAAGGCCATGGGTACGGGGGATATTTTCCAGGTCGAAAAAGTAGGGGTATTCACGCCCAAGACACTCCCGCGCGAAGGTCTTTATGCCGGTGATGTGGGGTTTGTGATCGCCGGGATCAAGAATATCGATTCGGCGAAGGTCGGCGATACCTTGACCGATGCTGAAAATGGCGCCACGGCAGCCTTGCCCGGTTTCAAGGAAATGCAACCAAGGGTGTTTTCCGGTTTGTATCCTGTCGAGGGTGAAGATTACGAAAATCTGCGTGAAGCCCTGCGAAAATTGCGACTCAATGACGCCGCCCTGCATTTCGAACCGGAAGTATCGCAAGCACTTGGTTTTGGCTTTCGCTGCGGATTCCTCGGTTTGTTGCATATGGAGATCGTGCAGGAACGCCTCGAACGGGAGTATGACCTTGATCTCATTACCACCGCACCGACGGTTGTGTATGAAATTGTAGAAAACGATGGTTCGACCTATCGAATTCACAACCCCGCCCAGCTCCCTAATGTGAGT
>NCKC01000089.1 GCA_002282715.1 Halothiobacillus sp. 15-55-196
GGCCGAGCGTCGCAAGGCGGAAATCGCCATGCAGGGCTTTGCTTCGGAAGTCCGCCCGGCCAGCGTGAACGGCAAAACCTATTACCGAATTCAGATCGGTCCAATCAAACAGGAGCAACTCGCCACGTTGCGTAAGCGTCTGTCTGATGCCCATATTGATACGCTGCCACCGAAAGTGGCGCCTTGATTCCTGATTTTTCGGGATTTTTGCCCGACTGGATCGCTGTGGCTTAATTTTTGCGGTCGATTCGGGTACATTGCACAACAGTTTTACTTTAATTTATGGGGAAACCGCATGTCTGATTTCATTATTGCACCGAGTATCTTGTCTGCCAACTTCGCCGCACTGGGGGACGAGGTCGATAAGGTTATCGCCTCCGGCGCCGACTGGGTGCATTTCGACGTCATGGACAACCACTACGTGCCCAACCTGACGATCGGCCCGCTGGTATGTGAAGCCCTTCGCAAACATGGCGTGACCGCGCCGATTGACGTGCATTTGATGGTCAAGCCGGTCGATCGCATCATCCCCGACTTCGCCAAAGCGGGCGCGACCTACATCACCTTCCATCCCGAAGCCTCCGAGCACGTGGACCGCAGTCTGCAACTCATTCGTGATCACGGCTGCAAATCCGGCTTGGTGTTCAATCCGGCCACACCGCTAGACGTGCTCGAATACGCCATCGAAAAAGTGGACATGATTCTGCTGATGTCTGTAAACCCTGGTTTCGGCGGTCAAAAATTCATTCCTTATGTACTCGACAAGGCGCGTGCCGCACGCAAAATCATCGAAGCATCGGGCCGCACCGATATTCGCTTGGAAATCGACGGCGGCGTGAGCCCGGCCAATATCCGTGAAATCGCCGAAGCAGGCGTGGATACTTTTGTGTCCGGCTCGGCGCTGTTTGGCAAGGCCAATGCAAATGATGCTAACCGTTACGACACCATTCTGTCCGAGTTCCGCGCTGAACTCGCCAAGGTTAAAAAGTAATGCCGCAATTCGCGCCCAACTTGGTGCTGTTCGATCTGGACGGTACCTTGGTGGACTCGGTTCCTGATCTGCACGAAGCGGTCAATCGAATGCTGGTCGAGCTCGGCCGTCCGACACGAAGCATTGAACAGGTGCGCAATTGGATCGGTAATGGCATCAAGCCGTTAGTGAGCCGAGCCTTGACCGGTCAAATGGATGGCAAAGTCGATGAGACGCTTCTTGATGAGGCCGTCGCTGCGTTTGATCGTGCTTATCAGGCCACCAATGGCAAACTCACTCGAATTTTTCCCGGCGTCATCGATGGGCTTAAATTCGTGCGCACACTCGATATTCCCGTGGGTTTGATGACCAACACGCCCCGCGCCTACACCGAGCCGCTCCTGGCAGAAACTGGCCTGTTGCGTTTTTTTGATCATGTGCATTGTGGCGATGACTTGCCGGTGCAAAAGCCCGATGCGGGGCCGTTACTTTATGTGGCAGGCTGGTTTCGGGTTGAGCCGACGGCTGCGTTGATGGTGGGCGATTCCGTCTCCGATCTGAATGCCGCGCGTGCCGCCGGATTTAATATCGTCTGTACGAGCTATGGCTACAATCACGGACGCGATATTCGCGATTATGATCCCGATGCGATGATCGACTCGCTTGATGAGTTGTCATCTTTGTTGGTCGCCGGCTCCGCTCATTAAGTTTTTACAGTATCCGAGTTTTATCATGATATTAACGCCCAAAATGGTGTTGTTCGATCTGGATGGTACGCTGATCGATTCCGTGCCGGATCTGTTGGTTGCCGTCAACCAGATGCAAGATGAAATCGGCTTGCCCCATCGTGCAGAAGCCGATGTTCGGAACTGGGTGGGTAATGGTATTGAGCGCCTAGTCGAACGCGCGCTGACCGACGATCTGCATGGTACGCCCGATGCGGCACTATTCGACAAGGCCATGCCGATTTTCAGACGGTTTTATGCCGAGTCCAACGGCAAGCATTCCTGCGTATTTCCTGGCGTGAAGGATGGCATTGCTTACGTCCAATCGCTGGGGTTGTCCGTCGGTTGCGTGACCAACAAGGCCGCCGCATTCACCTTGCCGTTACTCAAGGATATGGGGCTGTTCGATTCATTCGAAACCGTTATTGCAGGCGACACCTTGCCCCTGAAAAAGCCCGACCCCGCCCCGCTAATTTACGCTGCGGGCTGGTTCAAGGTGCACCCACGCGATGCGTTGATGATCGGCGATTCAATCTCCGATGTGAAAGCAGCGCGCGCGGCCGGCTTTTCCATTATCTGCATGAGCTATGGCTACAACCACGGCGAAGACATCCGTAATTATCACCCCGACGCGGTGATCGATTCGATGACCGAATTCCCCAAATTGATCGGTACGGCATCATGATGCGAGCGGCAAGACAACCGACAACAGGGCGATGGCGGGGCTGATTTATTCATCTCCCCTCTATCTGTAGTGCTGTAACGCGCTAAAATGTAAGGAAATTGTCATGTCGTTTGCTCCAACATCTGCTCAATTAAAGGCACTTGCCGCCGAAGGCTACAACCGCGTCCCGCTCACCCGTGCCATATCCGGCGATTACGACACGCCGTTGTCGGTCTATCGCAAATTGGCCGACGCGCCCAACAGTTATTTGTTCGAATCGGTTATGGGTGGCGAACGCTGGGGGCGTTATTCGATCATCGGTCTCGCGGCCCGTACGGTGCTGCGTGTTTATGGTCACAAGATCGAAGTGCGCCGCGACAATGAACTGATTGAAACCACCGAAGCGGATGATCCACTTGCCTGGGTCGAGGCATTCAAGGGCCGTTTCCGTGTGTTCGAGCCCGAAGGCATGCCGCGTTTTCATGGCGGGCTGGTGGGATATTTCGGTTTTGAAACCATTCGCTATATTGAGCCACGGCTGGCAGCCAGCCCGCCCAAGCCCGACCCGTTGGGCACGCCCGATATTTTGCTGATGGTGTCCGAGCAGGTCGTGGTGGTCGATAACTTATCCAGCCAGCTCCTGCTGGTGACACTGGTTGATCCGGCCCAAGCTGATGCCCTTGAAGCAGGCGCGCATCATCTGGATGCCCTGACTGAGCGCCTGCGCAGTGAACGGGTTCGTTATGCGCCACTAGCTCAGCCGCGGCATATCGATGAAAACGACTTTACAGCCAGCTTCACCCGCGAAGGCTACGAATCGGCCGTACTGAAAATTCGGGAATACATCGCGGCGGGCGACGTGATGCAGGTGGTGCCCAGCCAACGGATGACCATCGGCTACGATGCGCCACCGATCGACCTTTATCGCGCCCTGCGCAGCCTGAACCCCTCGCCGTACATGTATTTCATCGATTGCGGCGATCATCAGGTCATCAAATCACCGTGCGCCCGATTGCCGGCACACGCCCGCGCGGCAAAACCCATGCTGAAGATCTCGCGCTGGAGCAGGATTTGCTGAGTGACCCCAAGGAAATCGCCGAGCACGTTATGCTCATCGATCTGGGGCGCAGCGATACCGGTCGTGTCGCTGAAATAGGTTCCGTGAAACTCGAAGAGCGTATGATTATCGAGCGCTATTCGCATGTGATGCACATCGTCTCGCAAGTGACCGGTCAGCTTAAAGCAGGTCTCAATGCCATCGACGTACTCCGCGCCACCTTCCCGGCAGGCACAGTAAGCGGCGCGCCGAAGATCCGCGCACTGGAAATCATCGATGAACTCGAACCCGTCAAGCGCGGCGTCTATGCCGGTGCCGTCGGTTACTGGGCATGGAACGGCAACATGGACACCGCCATCGCCATCCGCACCGGCGTCCTCGCCCTGTTCCGCGCCGCCGCCGTGGCGCAGGCGGGGGTGGATGGCGCAGTAAGGCACGGTTGATCAGCTACGGGTAGATCGAAGGACCTCTTGAGGTTCCCATGCATGGCTTAACCCACGGATGCGTGGAATATTCCTACTTTCATTTCTGAAAAGACCCACGGTGAGTTGCATTGCATATTGGTTATATTGGCAATGATTTGACAGATAAGCCCACTATGCTTGGCGGCTGATGAAGTGGGGACTGTACGCAGTGACCCTCCGGGAAGGTCTGTACAAATGCGAACTTTCCCGTGCAGGGCATGTACTGCCCCGGGTGTGTTTGAACATGAGCCCCAAGCCGGATTCGCGTAAAGCTGGGGT
>NCKC01000090.1 GCA_002282715.1 Halothiobacillus sp. 15-55-196
ATAAGCAATGCCCACTTGAGGCGGCGGATTGAGCAAGAAATACGTTGCGAGTAAAAACAGCGGTAGCCCGATGAGCATCAGCGTTTTTCTGCGATGGCGGCCTGGAATCAGATCGGCGTAAAAACCGACAATCGGGTCGAGGATCACATCCCACAAACGGCTGATCATCAAGGCCAAGCCCACGGCGCCCAGCCCTAACCCCAGTTGCTGTGCGTAGAACGGGGGCAAATACACATACAAGGGGATGCCCATGATGGCCAAAGGAAGCCCGGTTGCGCCGTAGGCGAGCACCTGCCCGAGGGATAAATTGGCGTTTGGGTTCACGCCATATCCTTGAGTTCGATGGTCGTTTTTCGCGCATTGTTTTTGGCGTTCGTCGGTTTTTCGAGGAGAACTTGAGCCACGTTGATGTGCTCTGCCAAAAAACCGGCTTCACAATAGGCAAGGTAGTACTGCCATGTTTTGCGAAAACGCTCATCGAAGCCCAGAGCGTCCAGGGCCTCGGTGTGTTGGTTAAAGGATTCTGCCCAAAGGCTCAAGGTGCGCGCGTAATCTTTGCCGAAAAGGAAGGTGTCTTTTACTTCCAGTCCTGCGTGGTTGGCGCCTTGGGTAAATAGCTCGATGGTGGGCAACATGCCGCCGGGAAATATGTACAACTGGATGAAGTCCGGCTCGCGTCGATAGGATTCGAAGGCCTTCTCTGAAATCGTGATGATCTGGATGGCTGCGCGTCCACCCGGCTTAAGCCGGTCGTAGATGGTCTGAAAATATGTCGGCCAGTAGCGTTCGCCGACGGCCTCAAACATCTCGACGGATACGATGTGATCGAACGTGCCGGTTTGATCACGGTAATCCGTTAAGAAAAATTTGGCCTGAGCGGGCACCTTCGCTCGTGCCATTCGCTCAATGGAAAACGCCTGTTGCTCAGTCGACAGGGTAATGCCGGATACGTGAATACCTTGTTGTGTCGCTTGTTCGGCGAAACCACCCCAGCCACATCCAATTTCGAGAATGTGGTCGCCGGGTTTGGCTTCAAGCGCATCAATCAAACGTTGGTATTTGCGTGCTTGCGCTTCGGCCATCGGTTCATCGGGACGGCTGAACAGGGCGGATGAGTAGGTCATGCCGGGATCCAGCCACAGACGATAAAACTCGTTTCCCAAATCATAATGAGCGGAAATATTGCGCCGACTGCCCCGCTTGTGATTGCTTCTCAGCGCATGTTGCAAGCGGTGAATCAACCGAGCCCAGAACCCGGCACGCAAGTCATCCGCCATCACATCCATATTGCGTGCGCCGATTTCCAACAAACGTGTCAGGTTGTCGGTAGAAAAATCGCCGTGAATATACGCTTCGGCGATGCCAATGTCGCCCAGTCGGGCCAAGCGAGACAGCAGCCGGGCGGGATGGTGCAAGCGCCACTCGACCTTAAGTTCGGGATGCGATTGACCTGCAAACGTGTGTTCATGGCCTTCATCGGTGAGTACGCGGATTTGCCCGATGCGTATCCCACCCAGCAAAGAGTGTACCCATCGAGCCGAGAGCGGTAGATCAAGATCGTTGTTCTTCATCGCTTTTATTTGGATTTGGGGCATGAGCTGATCTCCGAAGAAGGTTTGGGCGGCGATTTATGGAACACGCCGCCTTTGAGCCATATTTTCAAAGCGTGCCAATGAATCAGGCCGATGACTTTGAACGTTAGTAAGGGGATTCTTAATGCTTCAAGCCATAACCGCCTGTCGCTCAATGGTTGACGATGCGCTTGATGCGTTGCGACCAGCGTCAGTTCTTCACCGGTTTCGGTGAGCGCATTTTCTCGAATCGAAACGCTCAGCCGTTCGGCGGGTTGGTTGAATTTAAAGTGATAGCGCATTGCCATATCAAGAAAAGGCGATACGTGAAAAACCTTGTCCGCGCTGGCTTGGAACGGCAGTTCCAATGGGTTTCCATGATCGTGCAGCAAATAATGATGAAATTCGCCGAAGGTATTGCTCACTTCGCAATCAATCGCCACCAGTTGCTGCGCTTGGTCAAAGCAATACCAAGCATTGAGCGGGTTGAACTGGTAGCCAAGCACGCGGGGATAGGTATTGATGAGCACGCGACCTTGTGAAATATCAAAACCTTGATCGGCGCAAGCTTGGTTGATCCATTCGCGCAGCGATGCGTTTTTTTTACGTGGCCCTAAATCCCGCGCATGAACGGAAAACAGGTTGAATCGATTGGCCGACAACCAGCGCAGGGCGGGGAAATTTTGCTCATAGTCGTCCAAATCGACCAGCAAGCTGAATACGCGATACTCGAAACGATAGGCCGGGCCACGCATCCGCTGGTGCATGACTTTGCCAATGTAGAGCGTACTGGCGCTCATGTGCCGGTCTGCCAGGGGGGCGTGATGCCAAACGTGGCTGCCACATTCACGGCGGATCGCAAACCGTCTTCATGAAAGCCATAACCGGTCCAGGCACCGACGTAGTAGCAATGCCTATGGCCTTGAATGCTGCTCAATTCTTGCTGGGCAACGGCCGTTTTGTCATCGAATACCGGGTGGTGGTAGATGATTTTCTTGCGGGTCAACTCAGGTTTTGGTGGCGCAAACGGGTTGAGTGTTACCAGCCAGTCGGTATCCGTTTGAAGCTGCTGCAAATGGTTCATCCAATAGGTAACGGCAACGGCGCGACCGGAGGATTCGTTTTTTTGCCCCAAGTAATTCCAGCTTGACCAAACCGCGCGACGCTTGGGCATTAATGAAATGTCGTGATGCAGGTAAGCTTGATTTTCCTGAAATTTGAATGCGCTCAGAATCTTGTGCTCCTGAGGGTCCGCGTCTGTCAGTGATGCCAATGTTTGGTCTGCATGGCCTGCAAACACGCAGGCATCGAAATGCTCGTTAACATCGGCAAGATAAACGCCGTTTTCGGTCCGACGAACGTGATCAATGGCTTTATTGGCATGAATGGTGAATCGATTTTCTGCCGCAATCGCTTCAATGTATCGACGCGATCCGCCACAAATCGTCTCCCATTACGGTCGTTCGTTCACGTTCATCAAGCCGTGATTTTCAAAAAACTGCAAGAAACTTCGAGCTGGAAATTTAAGCATTATTTCCGTTGGGCAAGACCAAATGGCCGCAGCCATCGGCAGTAAATAATCATCTCGCATCCCTTCGCCAAAACGGTGTCGGTCGAGAAAGTCATTGAGAGATTCTGTGTTGGTAAAACCGGCATCCTGCAAAGCTGCCTTGCCTTCTCGATTAAAGCGCAGGATATCTTGCACCATGCGAAGAAAACGTGGACGCAATAAATTGGTT
>NCKC01000010.1:0-49840 GCA_002282715.1 Halothiobacillus sp. 15-55-196
TTATACTCAACGCTTTCACCCCGTCAATACTTATTTTCTAAGTGCCCGGCCCTCTCAGACCGCCCCGCTACGCCGTCGCAGCAGGGAGGCGAACTATACGCCTTTTCCTGTTTGCGTCAAACCTTAATTTGACGCTGAATTTGGTGGGTCGTGCGGGACTCGAACCTGCGACCAATTGATTAAAAGTCAACTGCTCTACCAACTGAGCTAACGACCCGTTAAAGAGGTGCGTATTTTACATATCCTGAACCGGTGCGCAACCCCCTTTTTTGATCATTCAGGGGCATAAAATGTGACATCTTGAATACCTGCGTCCATAAAACCTTGTTTTCTATAATGACAGGCATCACAACGTCCACACGCTCCTCCCTGTTCATCCGGGTTATAGCAGGAGATAGTTTGCGCATAGTCGACGCCAAGCCGCGTACCCCATTGGATAATCTCGGCCTTGGTCAGTGTTTGCAACGGTGCCACGATCTTGAAGGGCTTGCCTTCAAGACCGGCCGCGGTGGCCAGATTGGCTGTTACTTCGAACTGTTTGATGAATTCAGGGCGACAATCCGGGTAGCCGGAGTAGTCCACTGCGTTGACACCAATATATATGCGGCGAGCACCCAGTATCTCCGACCAACCCAATGCCAACGAAAGAAAAGTCAGATTTCTTGCTGGCACATAGGTTATCGGTATGCGCTCTGCAGCCTTGGCATCATAATCAGGCACAGCCAGTGTGCTATCGGTTAGCGCCGAGCCGCCGACATCATTCAAGTTGATACTGATCATCTTGTGATGCTGAATACCTAACTGATGTGCGACACGGTATGCCGCCGTCAGCTCTACCTTGTGACGCTGCCCGTAATCGAAACTGACCGCATGCACTTGGTACCCATCATTTTTCGCGATAGCAGCCACTGTGGCCGAGTCGAGCCCACCGGATAAAAGCACGACCGCCTTCGGCTGTGTGTTTTCAGTGTCCAGGCTCATTTCCCCATATCAATTTGTGCAACTGCTGTTGAAAACGCAAACGCAAGCCGCTCTCCAGTATCCACTCAGCAAGTTCCAACGGAGTCACCTCACCAAATACGGGCGATATGAGCACATTAAATCGTTTATCCATCTGATATTGGCGTACATGCTGTATTGCCCACTCAAAATCATCCGCGCTGCCAATGACGAATTTGATTTCATCACGGGGCTTGAGCAGCTTGATATTCTCAAAACGATTTTTTTCGGCTTCACCGGAACTCGGCGTTTTCAGATCCATGACCACGCGTACCCGTGGATCAACGCCTTCAATGGGGAGTGCACCACTGGTTTCCAGGCTGACTGAATAGCTCGCATTGCAGAGGGACGTCAGCAAAGGCAGACAGGCGGGTTGAGCCAGTGGCTCGCCACCTGTCACGCAGACATCCTGAGTATGATGCCCAGCGACCTGCTCAAGGATGGATGCCAAACTCAGTCGCTTACCGCCCGTAAAGGCATAAGCCGTATCGCAATAGACACACCGTAGCGGACACCCCGTAAGCCGTACAAATACAGTCGGCCACCCTGCGCTCTCGGACTCTCCTTGTAATGAGCGGAATATCTCCGTAATCCGTAATTGAAGCAGGGCCTTCTCTTGTACGGCGATATCGTCCAAGGCTGAGATCATCTTTTTTCAGCATCCATGCGCGCCAGCCGCTGTTTCGCCAGATTAGCCGCCTGACTTTGAGGGTATTTGCTAATAACTTGCTGGAATATATCCCGAGCTTGTTTGTTTTTGTTTTCGTCATAGGCGATGTAGCCCGTTTTCAACAGGGCATCTGGCACTCGGTCGCTATTCGGGAATTGGGTCAATATTTTCCGATATGCCGCTTCCGCCTTATCCCGCTTTTGCTCTACATAATAAGTCTCGCCCTGCCAGAAGAGCGCGCTTGGCGTCCATTGACCCTGCGGATCAGCATCGATAGCGGCCTGAAAGCCAGTGATTGCCTGATCGTATTGCCCATCCCTCAACTGGGCGAAGGCTGCGTTATACAGTGCCTGTTGCTTTGCGGTGGCTGCTGCATCTTGACTGGGTGCAGGCGCAGGAGATACGGCGGGTGCTGCAGAAGCGGGGGATGCTAGCGCAGGCGCAGCCGGCACTGAAGCGGCAGGTTCCTTGAGTGCCGGAACGCTTGGGGGAACAGGTGCTGACGGCGCTACAGTACTACCACCCGTTTGCTCAAGTTTTGACAGTCGATCATCAAATGAACTGAAAGCGGACTGCTGGGCTTTTTGTAGCCGCTGGATCTGATTTTCCTGCTCTTCGTTCTGACCGCGCAGATCTCTGACCTGTTCCTGCAAGCGCGATACGCTACCCAGCAGATTCTGAATAATTACCGTCTGCCCGGATGTCGCATTTGCACCGGTTTCCCCCACACCCAGCGGCTGTGGTGCGAGTGGCTGAGGAGTTGCCGCCTGCGAGTCCGCTTGGGGGGCTTGCGAAGTAGCCGCTTGGGCCGTATCTGATTTATCGCTCCAATTGAGCCAACTGGGTGGAGTCTGCGCCCAGGCTGTCTGCGTGGTTGCCATGCCCAATACGGCCAATAAAGTTAAATTTTTAGCGCTGCGTTTCATCATCAAGCGATTCATGGGGATTTCCTATATAAGTGAACACCTCACGGCCAAGCTACTGTTTGCTCGCCCATGTGACTACCCGATTTCAACTATTGGTCGCCTTGAAACGGCCCCCAGGCCGGGTCACGCACCTTGCCACGGGCAAAGCGCAAGGTCTGACTTTCTCCACCCGAAACAGGGCTGACTTTCAATACCGAGCTTCCACCTACCTGTGAAGCGTAGATCAGCATCGTACCGTTGGGTGCGAAGCTCGGTCGCTCTTCTGACCCGCCATTACTGATGTAGCGCAAATCACTGCCACCGCCGGACAAGGACTGAACGGCGACACGAAAGCCGCCATTGCCGCCGGCCAACAGGGCCAGGGTTTTACCGTCAGGAGATATGGCCCCACCGGCCGCATACGACAAACCAAACGTCAGGCGCTGCGCAGAAGATGAACCAATCGTTTTTTCGAATAGCTGAGGCGAACCGGAACGATCCGAAGTGAATACCAGAGTCTGGTTGTCCGGCAACCAGCTGGCTTCCGTGTTGATCGAACCATCATTGGTGATCTGCGTCAGGTTTCGCGTATCCAGATCGACCACATAAATATTCGGGCTGTGATACTTGGACAGTGTGAGCGCAATCTTATTGCCCTTCGGTGACCAGCTTGGCGCTCCATTGATGCCGGGGAATTTCGTCAGTTGATAACGCTGGCCTGTGCGCAAGTCCTGCACCCAGATACCTGAACGACGCCCCTCGAACGACACATAGGCGAGTTTGCTGCCGTCTGGCGACCAGGTGGGTGACATCAGCGGGAAGTTGGAACTCAGCACTGTCTGTGGGTTGGCGCCATCCGAATCAGCCACTTCAAGGGTATAGCGGCGCTTCTTGCCCGGGCCGTCCGTCTCGGTCACGTAGGCGATTTTCGTATCAAACGCACCCCGTACGCCTGTGATTTGTTTGAAAATGATGTCAGCAATTCGGTGTGCAATGCTGCGTGCGGCGGAAACCGGCGCTGAGATCACCCGCCCGGTCATTTGCTGACCGTTGGTAACGTTCAGCAGATAGAAGGTTGCCTGGTAATTGCCGCCTTGCTGCTCCACTTTGCCCACAACCAGATATTGCGCCTTGCCCGTACGCCATTGGTCGAACTGGACTTGCTCCGGTGCAGACGGTTGGCTCGGCATCTGATCTGCGGTTATTGGCGCAAACTGCCCCGAACGCGCCAGATCGGCATCGATGATTGATGAGAAGTTTGTGTTTGTCGTGGTGGAGAACGGAACGATCGCAATCGGAACACCGCTTTCCTGCCCCCCACTGATCACAATGTTCAGTTCGGCTTGGCTTACCGCCGGCACGAGGAACAACAATCCGCTCAGAATCCATAAACCCCAGCGTTGAATTCGCGCTTTCATGCTCTTCACCTTGTGTCTTTCATTTTTCATAAAAATATCGTCACTCGTCAAAGCAACAACGAAACAGTTCTATTGTGTGTTCGCCCTGAACTTGAAATTGATCGTCGATTGGAACAACGACATATCCGAAGGCAGAGGCAAAGGCGACGCGCGCTCAACGGCCTGCTGAACAGATCGCTGGAACAATTGGTTACCGTCGCACTGCAATATTTTAACATTGAGCACCGTACCATCTTTAGCCTGCGAAATTCGAACATCGCATGTCCAGTCGGGCTGCCAGCCCGGCGGCTTGAACCACTGACCGGTCACCTTTTGCTGAATGGCGGCGGCATAAGCTGCCAGAATTCCCTGAGCCTGGCTTGCTCTTAACTCGTCCTGGAGCTGCTGTTGCAAAGCCGCCTTGCGCGCTTGATCGGCTTTCTGTGCTGCCAACTCGGCCGCTTTTTCTTTTGCGGCCTTGTCAGCAGCAGCCTTC
This sequence comes from Halothiobacillus sp. 15-55-196, assembly GCA_002282715.1. Lineage (GTDB taxonomy): Bacteria > Pseudomonadota > Gammaproteobacteria > Halothiobacillales > Halothiobacillaceae > Halothiobacillus. The sequence goes on from NCKC01000010.1 coordinate 4,468, forward strand.
GCTGCTTTCTCTTTGGCCGCCTGTTCCTTGGCTGCCTTTTCAGCTGCGGCTTTTTCAGCCGCCGCTTGTTTCTTGGCTTGTTCCACCTGTGCAGCGGCTTCGGCGGCCGCCTGTTTTGCAGCGGCTGCGGCAGCCTTTTCTTTGGCAGCAGCCGCTTGGGCCGCTTGTTTTTCAGCGGCCGCCTTGGCGGCCTCTTCCTGCATCTTTGCTAACGCCTGCTTTTGCGCCTGCACGGATTCCTGTGCTTTTTTCTGGGCATCCTGCAAGGCTTTCAACTGCTGCTCCTGTTCGGCGGCTGCTTTTTGCTTGGCTTCCCGCATCGCTTCCAACTGTTGTAGACGAGCCTGCTCCGCGCGACGGGCGGCAGCGGCCTGCTGGGCTTCGGCCTGCTGCTGTTTGAGCGACTTTTGACGCTGTTCATCAGCCTGTTTTAATCGATTGACCTGCTGATCAATCGCAGCTTGTGATACGGACTGAGCCTGAATGACCGGTTCATTCGAGGTGCTTGACGACTGCGAGGCCGCTGAAAAGGCATTTAATTTCCAAGCAATCAGCACAGACAGGATGATCAATAAATGAAGCGCAATCGCCAACAAAATAGCGAAGGGCATACGTGCAAACCAGCGGAACATGCTTACTTGCCTCCGCTTGGCGCGTTTGAATTGTTGCGCGGCTGATCGGTGACAAGCCCTACCTTATCCACTCCGGCTTTCTGCATGGCCACCATCGCCCCCATAACAAACTGGTAACTGGCGTCTTTATCACCCTTGACCAGCACGGGAATCTTTGGATTGAGTTTGCGCGCAGCCAGAACGTAAGCCTGAATCGTGTCAAGTGGAACCTGCCCTGATGGCGCATCTTGACCGGAAACTGCGTACTGCCCTGTTTTATCGACCGTTACCACGATCGGCACATCATCCGATTGCGGCAACGCCTTCGACGCCGCACTCGGTGGCGTGACTTCCACACCCTGCTGCAGCAAAGGCGCCGTGACCATGAAAATCACCAGCAACACCAGCATGACGTCGATATAAGGCACGACGTTGATTTCTGCAACCACACGGCGGGTTCGACGCGCGCGACGATCCATGACTTACTGCCCCCCGATCTGGCGCTGGAGCAAGCCGAGGAACTCATCGGTGAATCGGTCGTAGCGTCCGAACAGATCATCGATTTGCGTCGAATAGCGGTTGTAGGCCACCACAGCGGGGATGGCCGCGAACAAACCCATCGCGGTGGCGATGAGTGCCTCGGCAATCGGCGGAGCGACCGTCGCAAGCGTAGCATTTTGCGCATTACCCAAATTCATGAACGCGCTCATGATGCCCCAGACGGTCCCGAACAGACCAACATACGGGCTGACCGAGCCGATGGTTGCCAGAACGGACAAGCCTTCCTCAAACTTATCGATCTGTCGATGCAAAGACACCCGCATGGCGCGCTCAACACCTTCAATCAATTCGGAAGAACTGCGGCCTTCTACCTGACGCAGCCGTTTGAATTCGCGAAAGCCTGCTTCAAAAATCGCTTCCTGACCTTCGCGTGGGCGTGGATCGCGACTGAGCCGATCGTAAAAATCGTTCAGACTGCCGCCACTCCAGAAACTTTCCTCGAACCGTTTGGCCTGTGCGCGGGCACGACGCAGTACGGAGGATTTGTGAAAAATCAGCGCCCAAGATGCCACGGAGGCCAATAGCAGGATCAAAAGCACGAGTTGCACGGGCAGACTCGCGCCCAAAACAAGGTGCATTACCGAGGGTTCTGTACTCACAAAAAATAGCTCCGCATGGCGTTAGGGATTGGGTTTGGTTTGAAACTGTCGGCATCGACACATACGATCTGCACCGTCGCCTGTGACAAGGGTATATGATCGGAAGTTCGTTCGGCCACTTGATGGAAATTCATCGATGCGGCACCACATTTTCGCATCACGCAACTGACACGCAATGCGTCGTTGAATTTTGCCGGACGCCGATAGTCTACCTGCAGCCGGGACACGACGAAAAGAACACCGTGCTCTTCGCGCATCTTATCCTGCTCGAAACCGCGCGCGCGCAACCATTCCGTGCGTGCCCGCTCGAAAAACTTCAGGTAATTGGCATAGTAAACCACGCCCGCCGCATCGGTGTCTTCGTAGTACACGCGAACCGGCCAATAGAAAATATCGGCTGTAGTCACTGCGGTTCCTCCTCTGGCAGCAATGTGCCTTGCTGCGACTCGAAGGCACTGGGTGGACGGAAACCGAAGTGGGCATAGGTCTGGCGCGTTGCCATCCGCCCTCGCGCCGTGCGTACCAGAAAACCCTGCTGAATCAGGAACGGTTCAAGCACGTCTTCGATTGTGTCACGCGCCTCGCCGATGGCGGCGGCAATGTTATCCAGGCCAACGGGGCCGCCATCGAACTTGTGGATCAAGGCTTCGAGCAGGCGGCGATCCTGCTGATCGAACCCGCGCGCATCCACCTGCAATAAATTGAGCGCTGCATTCGCCAACGGCTGATCGACCGTACCATTACCTTTGACTTCGGCAAAATCGCGGACGCGGCGCAAAAGGCGGTTCGCAATTCGCGGCGTGCCTCGTGACCGCGTGGCGATCTCTTGAGCGCCAACTGCATCGATCGTAACACCCATCAAGTGAGCGGATCGGGTAACAATGCGAGTCAAATCCGCCACTGAATAAAATTCCAGACGCTGAATAATGCCGAACCGATCGCGCAAAGGCCCGGTCAGCATCCCCGCACGCGTCGTGGCACCCACCAGCGTAAATGGCGGCAAATCGAGCTTGATCGACCGTGCAGCAGGGCCTTCACCGATCATGATGTCGATTTGATGGTCTTCCATCGCCGGGTAGAGAATTTCTTCCACCACGGCGGAAAGCCGGTGAATCTCATCAATAAACAACACATCATTGGGTTCAAGATTGGTCAGCAGCGCTGCCAGATCACCCGGACGTTCCAGTACCGGGCCGGACGTCTGTTTCAGCCCCACACCCATCTCCCGGGCAATGATATTGGCGAGTGTGGTTTTCCCAAGCCCCGGCGGGCCGAAAATGAGCACGTGATCCAACGCCTCGCCTCGTTGCCGCGCCGCCGGGATGAATATCTCCATCTGCTCGACCACCGCAGGTTGGCCCACGTAATCGACCAACCGCTTGGGGCGCAGGGCGCGTTCGATGGCCTCGTCTTCAGTCACGCTTTCTGCGGTAATGACGCGATCAGTCATCAGGCTTTACCCGCAAGTGGCTTAAGTGCCAGCCGGATGATCTGTTCAACGGGCAACGCCTCGGCATCTGGCACGGCCTTGACCATCCGTTGTGCTTCGGCAGGTTTGTAGCCCAAGGCTTCCAGCGCACTCATGGCTTCCTGATCGGCACCGGCAAGTGGTACGGCATCGCCCATCCTGCCCGCCGTGGCCGACATTGTGGCACCGTTGAAAAATCCTTCGGCCAAGCGGTCACGCATTTCAATGACCAGGCGCTCGGCGGTTTTTCGACCCACACCGGGTAATCGAATCAGCGCGGCGATGTCATTGCGGGCAATCGCGCCCGCAAATTCTTCGGCATTCATACCGGAAAGCACACCCAACGCCAGTTTGGCACCGACGCCAGTGACCTTGAGCAAATGCCGAAACAGCTTGCGCTCGACTTCGCGCGAGAATCCATAAAGCAGGAAGGCATCCTCCCGCACGACGGTGTGAATCAGGAGCGTGGCTTCCTGCCCGTTGGCGGGCAAATCGAACAAGGTGGAAAGCGGTACTTCGACCTCATAACCCACACCCTGCACGTCCAGCAGGATCCAGGGGGGTTGCTTGTTAACCAAAATGCCCTTGAGGCGACCGATCATCGACTGCGTCTCCGGTAACGTGACTGAGCCAGCAACTGCATGGCGGTTTTTTCGACCCCGACGACATCCGCCGAAATTCCGGCCAATGAGGTGCGTCGATAGCAATGACACAAAGCCACCGCTGCGGCATCCGCGCCGTCGGCTGGCGGATTATCGGTCAAGGACAACAGACGCTTGACCATATGCTGTACCTGAAGTTTGTCTGCACGCCCCGTGCCGACCACGGCCTGCTTGACCACGGCGGGCATATATTCGTGCACGGTCAAACCGTGCCCGACGGCAGCGGCAATCGCGACACCGCGCGCCTGCGCCAACTTGAGCGAAGATTCAGGACTGCGATACATGAAAATCTGCTCGATGGCGAATTCATCCGGTGCATGAGCGTCAATCAATCGATCGACTTCGGCGTAGATCGCGCCCAGTCGCGCGCTGAACAGACCAAAGGATTTAAGCGAAACGCTTTGCAGATGAATCTGGGTTGCGCGTCCCCGCTCGAAGTCGATCACGGCCACACCCATGGTGACCGAACCCGGATCTATACCCATGACGCGCAAGCGGGCCACGTTATGCGTACGCCTCTTCAGGAATTTCCGCGTTGTGGAACACTTCCTGAACGTCATCTAGATCCTCCAGCATGTCGATCATCTTGACCAGCTTGACGGCCTGATCGCCCTCGACCGGCGCAGTGACCGCCGCCCGCATCGCCAACTCACTTTCTTCAGGCGGGAAACCCGCCGCCGTCAGGGCATCCTTGATCGACACATAATCTTCCGGCGTCGTGATGACCTCGACTGCGCCTTCCTCACCGATCCGCACATCATCCGCGCCGGCATCGAGTGCCGCTTCCATCAGCGCATCCTCATCTACACCCGGCGGGTAATATAAAACGCCTTGTTTGCTGAACAAATAGACAACTGAGCCATCCGTGCCCAGGTTTCCGCCAAATTTGCTGAATGCATGGCGCACGTCCGACACCGTGCGGTTGTGATTGTCGGTCATGCAGAACACCAGCACGGCCACGCCGCCCGGACCATACCCTTCGTAGCGCATCTCTTCATATTGCTCAACGTCGCCGGCGCCTACGCCCCGCTTGGCCGCACGCTCCATCGTATCCTTGGGCATGTTGGCCGAAAGCGCTTTATCCCAGGCCAGGCGTAATCGGGGGTTGGCAGCGGGATCGGCAGATTTTCCGATACGCGCTGCCGCGGTGATTTCGCGAATGATCTTCGTCCAGATTTTGCCGCGCTTGTTATCCTGACGCGCCTTACGGTGTTTGATGTTTGCCCATTTGCTATGGCCGGCCATCGCTGCCTTCCTCGTACTGTCGATCAATCCAAAACCGCATTCTATCATCTGATCCGTGGCCCGAGTCGGCACTCAACCGGGCAACCCGAGCACGCGCCCACAAAAACCATGAGCATGCATCCAAGTACGATCTCAAAACGGACTCAGACATCTCGTGTCTCGCTCGCAAAACCCAGTCGCGGTGCCCGGCGATACCACGCGATCCAGATCAACGCAGCCAGAAGCCACAACGCCGCCATTCCCCAGGCCAACCAGAGCAGATTCTGGGCCAGATGCGCCACAGCAAACCCCGAAACGATTCCGGCCAGGATCATCTGAGTGAATCCTTGCAGGGCAGAAGCCAGTCCGCGCTGCGCGGGAATGTAATCGAGCCCCATCAGGTTGAGCGAAGGCATTGCAGTCGCCATACCCATGGCGTAGAACATGATCGGTGAGACCGTCCACCAAACACGCCAATCGTTTATTTCAACCGGCTGCTGCGCAAACCAAAGGCTTTGAGCCACATTAAACCCTACCGCCACGGCGGCCAGGCCGATGCCGATACTGACGGTAGTCATTGGCGCGTAGCGACTGGCCAGAACATTGCTGACCCGACTGCCCAGAATCAGCCCGGTTACGAGCGGCACGAAAAACTTCCAGAAATCGGTCGGTGTTTGGTGCAAATGTCCGATCAGAATCATCGGCGCGGCGGCGATGTACAGGAACATCCCCGAAAACAGCAGCGCGAATACCAGCGTGAGCCCCATGAACGGGGCATGACTCAATGCACGACCATAACTTTTCAGAATGAATAACGGCGCGATGGATTGCCGGTTGTGTGCGCCGACTGTTTCGGGCATGAACGTGAACACCCCGGCCATCGATACACCAGCGAACAGGGCGAGGAACCAGAACACCGACCGCCAACCCAACCACGTATCCAGCACGCCACCGATGATCGGGGCAATCGCCGGCGCAATCGCAAAGACCAAGGTGATGTTCGACATCACCCGCTGGGCCGTGGCGCCTTCGAACAAATCCCGCACCAGGGCGCGACCGATCACTACCCCGGCCCCGGCTGCAATTCCCTGAACGATACGAGCAGCGATCAGCTCATTGATATTCCCCGCCATGGCCGCACCTACGGAAGCCAGCGCGTACACAGTCAGGGAAATCAGCACCATGCGCCTGCGCCCGAAGGTATCGGAAAGTGGCCCGTGCACCAGCATCATGCCGCCGAAAAACCAGAGGTACAGACTCAGCGTGAGCTGCATGGTCGCCTGATTAACGCCAAATTCATGGCCGATGGCCGGGAACGACGGCAAATAGGCATCCACGGTAAACGGGGCGATCATGAGCATACTCGCCACCAGCGGTACGATCAGAAAAGCCTTCGGCGCTGCCCGCGCCTGCTGCGAACTCATGCGATTGCGGGTTCTCGTACCGCGCTTTGGTAGCCCAAGAAAGTCTTGAGTTGTTGGTGACCGTGCTCGGTCAAAATCGATTCGGGGTGGAACTGAACGCCTTCAACGACGAAGGACTTGTGACGCAAGCCCATGATTTCATCGAATGAACCGTCGGGATATTGCGTCCACGCAGTCACTTCGAGCACGTCCGGCAAACTCGCCTGCTCCACCACGAGGGAGTGGTAGCGCGTGGCATCAAATGGATTCGGCAAGCCTGCGAAGACGCCCTCGCCGTTGTGATAGATCGGGGAAACCTTGCCGTGCATCACTTCCTTGGCGCGAATCACTTTCCCGCCAAATGCCTGACCAATCGCCTGGTGGCCCAGGCAAACACCGAAGATCGGGATTTTGCCCGCAAATTCGTGGATGACATCAATCGAGATACCCGCTTCCGACGGCGAGCAGGGGCCGGGGGAAATCACGATATGCGACGGCGCACGCGCGCCGATCTCCTCGATCGTGACCTGATCGTTGCGCGCCACCCAGACCTCGACACCCAACTCGCCCAGATACTGGACCAGATTGAAGGTGAACGAGTCGTAGTTGTCGAGCATTAAAACCATGATCTGAACTTCCTGAAAAACACGCTAAAAGTATGCTGAATGATCGGCAGGGTCTGCTTATTCGGCTGAAATCCGCGCCAATTGCGCCAAGGGCAAGGGCAGGCCTTCACCATAAGCGAGAAACGACGGATTGAGTACCATCGCGCGACGATTATAGGTGAGCGGCTGACCATTGAGGTCGATCAATTGTCCACCCGCCGCTTCAAGCACACACTGCGAAGCGGCGGTATCCCATTCAGAAGTCGGCCCGAATCGGGGATACAGGTCCGCCAGACCCTCGGCCACCAGACAGGTTTTCAAGGCGCTACCGCAACGGATTACCTGCGGTTCGCCCACGTGCTCGGTCAGTGCGTCGATCAGCGCCTGTTCGCGACGGCTGCCATGCGAACGACTCAGGGCCAGTGTGATCGCTGGATTCGGCAAAGGTCGAACTTTAAGCGGCTGTGCCCCCTGCGCGGTGAAACGCCAACTGCCCACGCCCCGGACACCCGCAAACTCGGCACCGGTAGCCGGGGCGTACACCACACCCAGCACCGGCTGGTTCTGGTGAATGAGCGCAATATTGACGGAAAATTCGCCGTTACGCTTCACGAATTCCCTGGTGCCGTCCAGCGGATCGACCAGCCAATAGTCCGACCAATGCTGGCGCACCGACCAATCCGGCAAGCCGCCCTCTTCGGTCAATACCGGAAGCTCTGGAGTCAATGCCTTCAGGCCCGACTTGATGACCCGATGCGCCGACAGATCAGCCTCGGTGACGGGCGAATCATCGGCCTTGTGCATGATGTCGAAATCCCCGGCATAAACGCGCATGATCGCCTCACCGGCCTGGGCTGCGATGGTACGTACGGGTTCACGAAGAGATAACCAGTCATTCATGGGTCAGTCGGCCTTTGGGAAGATTTTCCTTTTACGGATTTCTTGAAATCGACTAACTCAGATTGAGCCAGATGGGCTCGGGCAAGATACAGTGCCGCAATCGAACGCGCTTCGCTGCACTGCCCATCAAAAGCCAATCGATCGAGGTCATCCAGTGGCCAGGTCACCACTTCCAACGGTTCGGGCTCGTCACCCGGCAAACGCTGGGGAAACAGTCCCGTCGCAAGCACGATGTGCGTCCGTTGAGCCGAATAGGCGGGGGACGACGTGACTTCGCGCAGCAGGGTCAATTGTGACGCACCGAAACCGGCCTCTTCCATGAGTTCTCGGTTTGCCGCATCCAGGATCGGCTCGTCGCCATCGATTCGCCCCTTGGGCAACCCAAGCTCATAACGCTCAGTACCACATGCATATTCGCGAATCAGAACGATCCTTCCGTCATCAAGAATCGGCACCACCAGAACGGCGCCCCGCCCTTTGGCCGCCAGTCGCTCGAATGTCACCGCGGTACCGTTGGCAAAAACGAGATCCACCGCTTCGACGGCGAACAAGCGAGTTGCCGCCAACGGTCGCACCGCGCACATCTTTGGAGGCTGTTCCACCGGCATATCGACATCCACTTAAAAACTGATTCTTGCCGACCAGTATACCGCTTGCCCGATCCTTTACAGGGGAGAAATACCGAGCTCCGCTAACCCTCGTTCAACCCATCCAGCAGATTCGGCTTGATGATATTAAAAATTCAGGCCCTCGCCTCTTGACCAAAATAATCCAAGCCTCAAAATGCGCGGCTCGTGCACGAGGTGTCCAATTCTCACCACGTTGTTTTTCATCGTTAAAAGACGTTGGGGAAACAACCTTCGGGAATTGGGTGAAACTGGGAAGCAGGTGAATCCTGCGCTGCCCCCGCAACGGTAGGTGTTTCGTGGAGATGAAGCACAAGCCCGGAGACCGGCCTCAAGCTTTTTCCACATCGGCGTGCGGTGGGCGCGCCCAGATCGTGAGTTTTCATCATGTTCGAATTCCCCATGTCCAGTCGTCACCGGACCCGTCGCACTACGCTGGCCAGCGCATGCCTGGCCGCTTGTTCCATCCCCTTATCTGCACTGGCCGGTACGCCCTCTACCCTACCAGATGTAAACGTTACCGCCAGTCACGGTGCGCCGGTCGCTTTTGCGGGCGTGCCTGAAACGGTCATCACCCGCGCAGAAATTGATCGGCTGCAAGCCACTTCGGTGTTATCACTACTTGAAAATCGCGCGGGGATGAATCTGGTCAATCAGGGCGGGCCGGGCAAACTCACGACAGCATCGATCTGGGGCATGAGCGGCAGTCAGACGCTGGTGCTCATCGATGGCGTGCGAATCGGTTCGCTTACGGCGGGTGCGGCATATCTTGAAAACCTGCCAGTCGCCCTGATCGATCATATCGACATCATCAAGGGCCCACGTTCGGGCCAATACGGCGCGGATGCCATGGGTGGCGTAATCCAGATTTTTACGCGCAAGGGCAAGGAAGGCATCCAGCCTTCGTTGAGTATCGCCGGTGGCAGCAATAAAACCTTCGAGACCTCGGCCAATGTCAGCGGAGGCAATGGCCCGTTCGATTATTCGATCGGTGCATCACACCAAGGTACAGGCGGGTTCAACGCTTACACCGACACAACCGGGTCACCCTACGCGGTCAATCAACCGGACAATGATGGTTATCGCAACAATTCGGCCAATGTCCGCCTCAACTACACCGGCAAAAATGGCGCACGCATCGGCGTTCACTGGCTGGGAACCAACGCATTCACTGATTACGACGGCAGCAGCTTTGCGGGTAATCAACAGCGTTCCCGGCAACAGAATTTCGGGCTGGATGGCGCATTGATGAAAATCGGCATCTGGCAGCTGCGCGCCAGTGCCGGGCGCAATATCGAACGCCAGACCCAATACTATGACGGCAGTTATGTTTCCGAATACAACAGCCGACAGGATTCATTCAGCCTCGCCAACGACTTCAGTATCGGTCAGGGGTTATTGACGCTAGGTGCGGACCGCCTGAACGATCACGTATCCAGCAGCGTGAACTATGATGTGACCAGCCGTCATAACAATGGCTTGTTTGCCCAATACGCCACGCAAATTGCCGATTTATCCATCCAAACGGCGTTGCGCCATGACAGCAACAGTCAGTTCGGAACCGCCAATACCGGCTCGGTCGATTTAAGTTGGCAACTCAATCCATCTTTGGCGTTGACCGGTGGTTATGGCACCGGCTTTCATGTGCCGAGTTTCAATTTTCTTTATTACCCGGGCGGTTATGCCAATCCGGATCTTAGGCCGGAACACGCACGTACCGTCCGGCTGGGATTCAACTGGCAGAATAACAACGGTTGGACATCCAGCCTGACGGCTTTCCGTACCCGTACCCGCGACCTGATTGCCTCCAGTGCCAGCACGAACTATGTGCCCTACAACATCAATCAGGCGCAATCGATCGGCGCGGAATGGCAACTGGGCTGGCACAATGCCGATTGGGCGGTCAATAGCAGCGCGACTTGGATTTCAGCCGTCGATAGGGAAACTGGCTTAAGCATTCCCCGCCAACCCAAATGGAGCGGACGGATTGATGTGGATCGAAAATTTGGCGCTTGGCGCATGGGCATGACCGTTCGAGGACAGACGGCAACGCATGAATCCACGTTTAGCCAAATCAATAACGGCTTCGCCACCGCAGACCTGCGACTGAGCTACGCCTATGGCCATAATTGGCACTTTGAGGCGAAACTGAGTAACGTTCTGGACAAGCAATACCAAACCGCCTACGACTACAATCAGGCGGGACGTACCGTGTTATTTACGCTGCGTTACGGGTTGTAATTTTGAGCCCCATCGTCATGGGGCCAAGTCAAAGCGGATTCACCCCCTCCAAAAACCGGAGAAGATGAATCCGTTTTTCCATGTGGTGCATTTACTGCGATAATCAATGCCAAGTTTAGTAGTTGAATGAAGCTGCTCAGTATTTCGTCACAGTTCAGGTCATAGGGAAGCGCTGATTGATTCAGTGCTTCCCGCTTGGGGCAGGATGCCCCAACACGAACAAAGACCTACGTCTTTGATTCGTGAGAGCCATCGCGGGCGTGTACCGCGATGAGCGAGCTGATTTATTCCAAGAATGGAATAAATCAGCATTTACTTAGACCTCGCGCTATTTCGTTCAGGATTAATTATGAAAACCATTCCCCATCACAGCGAACTCAAGGCAGCGTCGCATGCCACTTTTCTGGGCAAACCGACACCCAGCGCCCAGTTGATTCTGTTCGTCATTCTGGTTTTGTCGATGGCCGCCACCCGCTACCACCACTTCAGCGCGGTGCTGCATATTGCTGACACTTCCTGGGCGGCCTTTTTCCTCGCAGGTCTGTATCTGCGCGCCCGCTGGATGTTTGTTGCGTTGATCGGGTTGGCCGTCGTCATCGACCTCGCTGCCGTGTGGACAGACGGTCTGGGCATGACAGGGTGCTTCTCGCCCGCTTATCCGGGATTGCTGCTGGCCTACGGTGCCCTTTGGGGTATCGGTCGACTGAGCCGACATTCAATGTGCCCGAATGAATCAACCTTCACGGCGATTCTGGCTGTCATCGGCTGGCTTACTTTGGGTGTTATCGTCGCTTTCGCCCTCTCCAACCTCAGCTTCTGGGCATGGTCCGGGCATTTCGCCGACATGTCGCTTGGCGACTATCTGCAGAGAGTGATGGGCTATTTAAGTCACTACATGGCAGCCACCAGTCTCTATGTCGGCTTGGGTCTGGGCGTGATGATGGTTGCCCAAACCCTAACAATCAGGTCGAGCAATCTCCACGCCGCTCATTAACAGAGTGTCGTTTGCGCGGAAGGCGCAAGCAGGATGAGATTAAAAAGGTATTCATGAAAACCCCCAGAAATGGGGGCTTGTTGTTCATGGGTGCTAAAGCCGATTAAAGGTCTGCGCCTCAGGCAGAAGTCGTGTCCCGATCGAACCGCAGACGCATCTCGTCAATCTGCGATTCAAGCAGGCGAATATCGGGTATCCCGACACGCCGCCCGCCCAGATCCGCACTCGAATGCCAGAACCCGCCCTCACTTGAAACATCTTCGGAAAAGCTTTGTGCGTTTACTTCCTCGGAGCGGGGAACCCCGGAGAGCAGCACGGCGTAATAAGGCAAGGCAATGTCAGGATTCGTGCCATACAACACAACACAACGCACACGCTGACCAATCGTCGGCAATGGTTCGTTCAGCATAGCCTCCAGACTGACCAGCGGTATCCGCTGAGCCCGCCAATCGACCATGGCCGCATCCAGTCGACTCAGATGCGTGCCACCTTCCGGCAGCATGACTTCGGTAATCTCCGCAACCAAAGCATAGGGCACAATCACTTCCATCTCACTGACCTGTGTCGGCAGGCGCACGATCCGCACAGTTTTTGATGCCACTGATCCCATCCCTCCACTGGTATGACTCTCGCCGGTAGCCGCAGCTCCGGCAACGATCGTGGATTCGTTTGAATTACTCATCCCTGCTCCTCATTGTTCAGGATCGTGTGGTCTTCTGCCATGGCAGCCCCAACCATTCCCGTCCGGCCCCGAACCTCCGAAATGAAGCTCTCGATACGTTCGATCAGGTCCGCTTCGGTATAAGGTTTGCCAAGATATGCACTCACGCCCAGCGCTTCGGCCCGGCTTCGGTGCTTCTGCCCGGTGCGCGATGAAATCATGATGACGGGCACATTACGTGTCTGCTCGTCGTTCCGGATGGCGCCCAACAGTTCAAACCCATCCATCCGTGGCATTTCGATATCGGTCAGAACCACATCCGGTTTTTGCTCATGCAGGAAGCCGAGTGCTTCGACGCCATCGCGCGCGAGGATTACATCCAGATTATTCCGCTCCAGCGTGCGGGCGGTAACCTTACGTACAGTCAGAGAATCATCAACCACGAGCACCACAGGACGACGACGCACGTTTACCTGAGCCGTGAGATCAAGATGACGATCATCCCGACGCTGGAACTGACGGACCAGTTCGAACAGCTCAAGCACTAGGATCACATTGCCGTCATCGGAAATCGTGGCCCCGGACAGGCCCGGAATCCGACCGAGTTGTGGCCCCAATGACTTCACAAATAGCTGAATACCACCCAGCTGGTGATCGACCTGCACGGCGAAACGCCGTTCGCCCAGCTTGAACAGGAAGACAGCACGCACACCCACTTCCTGAGCGTTGGCATTGAACGGTTCATGACGGAGCAATTCGCCGAGATAGAACAAGGGATATTGCTCGTCATTGAGCGTCACAGCCGGCTTCGGGCTCGCATACTGTTCGGCCAGCTGAATGGAAGTCATCCGGGTTACGGACACGACGCCCTTGTACGGAATGGCAAATTGATTATCGCCAACCGAGACCAGGATCCCGCGTGTCATGGCCTGAGTCAGCGGCAGGTTGAGCTGAATTCGAGTGAACTTGCCAAACTCGGACTGCAAGTCCACAAAACCGCCCATCTCCCGGACAGAACCTGCAACCACATCCATGCCCACGCCGCGGCCTGCCACCTGAGATACGTTGCCTGCGGTCGAGAAACCCGGGAGGAAAATCAGGGCGCGTGCTTCATCATCGGAAAGATCGATGTCTGCAGGAATCAGCTTGCGCTCAACTGCCTTGCGACGAATGGCGTCAAGATCAAGCCCGCGACCATCATCCTTCATCTCCAGCGTGACGTTACCGCCCGCACTCTCAATGGTGATTTCGATTTGCCCGACTTCCGGTTTACCCAGAACACGCCGTTCCTCGGGCGACTCGATACCGTGGGCCAGACTGTTGCGGATCATGTGCTCCAGCGAGGGCAACAAGCCAACGATCGTGACCCGATCCAGTTCGGTCTCACCATTGTGGATGATCAGTTCGGCATTGCGCCCCATTTCATCGCCGACCTGACGGACGATCCGGCGCAAACGCCCGACGACGTCGTTGAAGCGGACCATACGCAGAGCGAGCATGCCATCCTGCAGTTTGCGCCCTAAACGGGATTGTTGCAGCAAGAGCAACTGAGATTGCTCGGTGATGTCGCTCATGGCTTCTTCGATGCTCGAAATATCACCCAGGCTTTCCATGATGCCGCGGCTCAATTCCTGAACCTGTGTAAACCGGTCGAATTCCAGTGGATCGAACTCCTCGGCACTCAAACCCGTTTCAGCCATCAACTCGGCTTTCATCTGCGACTCGGTTTGAATTTCGAGGCGCCGTAACTGGCCGCGCAAGCGAGTCAAGGTCTGTTGCAACTCAAATAACTGCCGTTCAAAACCATTGACCTGTCGATCCACACGCGCTTGCAACAGCACGTTCTCGCCAACCTGGTTGACCAAGTCATCGATCCGGTCTGCATCAACACGAATCTGCTCTCTTCGCACTTCGTTTGCCACGGCAGCGGCATGGGGTGCAGTGGTCTCTGCCGACTCGGTCATTTCAACTGAAACGTTATCTACTGGCTTATCAGCAGGCACCCCGATCGACTGCTCGAATGTGGTTTCAGCGATCGGCTCTTCGATCTGAGCGGTTACGGGTTTCCGCAAAGCCTCATCATCCGAGACAAGTGCTTCGATGGCATGAGCGGAACCTTCGTTCGCAATCTGTGCCAGCAAATTGATTTGGGCGGGAATTGGCGCCTGACGTCGAACCAGGTCCAGCATCTTGCCCAATGCATCATAGGTATGCTGAACCAGAGCAATTAGGACATCGGCCTGTTCACCTCCGCGATCTCTCGCACGATCCAGTCGATCCTCCAGCAAATGGGTAACATCGGCCAGATTCAGCAGCCCCGCCATGCGCGCGCCACCCTTGAGGGTGTGCAGGTTGCGATGCAACAATCGGATGGAATCAAGATCGTGCGGGTGCTGACGCCAGTGGGCGATGTAACCATCCGCCTTTTCCAGCAGTTCTTCGGCTTCCTCAAGGAAGATTTGCAGAATATCCGGGTCTTGATCCCCCGGCATATCGTCGGGACGTACCGACATACCAATGTCGGCGCTTCGCTCGAACAAGGGCGTTGAAGCCTCAGGTACCGCATAAATGGTTTCTGCCGTTTCTTCTTCCAGGGAATCACTTTCTTCTGATAACGCAAATTCAGCGAATTCATCCACTGATTCTTCCGTTTCGGGGTCGGCTGAAAGAATTTCAACCAACAACTGATCAATGCGCGCTGCAATTTCAAATTCAATCGGTTCTTCGTCCGGTTGATCGAAGGCCGGCT
The DNA here is from genome assembly GCA_002282715.1 of Halothiobacillus sp. 15-55-196. Lineage (GTDB taxonomy): Bacteria > Pseudomonadota > Gammaproteobacteria > Halothiobacillales > Halothiobacillaceae > Halothiobacillus. The sequence continues at coordinate 19,772 of NCKC01000010.1, forward strand.
CAATCGCCCATTGACGCAAACGATCCATCATCAATAACGAACGCTGGAATACCGTCAAGTCTTCGTGTTCCAGTGAATGGTGGTGCTCTTCAAGCAGGCGAATCCATTCTTCAAGCCGGTTGGATATACGCGCGATCGGCTGAACACCCGCGGTTCTGGCAGAGCCCAAAAGCGTATGGACCAGTCGCACCAATTCCTTGTCACAGGGCAGAGAAACCCGGTTAATCAAAGCGTGATCGACCTGTTGGCGCAACTGCTGGATATAACCCGAAGATTCCTGATCGAAGATTTCGCGCAACACCGGATCTTCAATAACCGGTGCGGGTTCAGGTGACAGTTCCCGCGCCGTGGCTTCCTCTGGTTCAGACACCGGAGCTGTAGCAGGCCAAACCGATGTCTCATCAACCACATTCGGAGAACGATCTGGATGCCCAGTATCAGTGTCGTCATCCATTGTTGGCATTTGAACGTGCCAAAATTCATCATCAGCGTCAGTGGGGGACGAAGCTTCTTGATCGTAAGAAGTTTCAGTCACTGACACTTCAGCTTCCTGAAGCATTTCTTCTGAGGGCGCGAACTCCTCGAGGATGCTTTCTTCAATATTTGAGGGTGCATCTTCGACCCGCTCGTGCGACGCAACCGTCGGCACATCTGCTTCTGCAACCATCGTCTCAGCTTCAGGAGCGGAATCCGTCATGGCGGGTTCTGTGGCGGACTCGTCTTTCGGCTGACCATTGCTCCAAGCCTCAGCCCAGCCCAAGGATTCCTGCCAATAGGACACGGGCGGGCATTGTCCCCGAGATAGGACAGGCAGTGCCTCGTTCATAAGCGTGACAGCCGAAAGCACATCGGCACGCAACGCGGGCGTGCTGGTGACACGGTCGTCCAGTACTTGATTCAACAGATGCTCGTAGGCCCAACCCCAGTCACCGATGGCAGTCAAACCAACCATCCGGCTACTGCCCTTGATGGTATGGAAACCACGACGGAGCGTAACCAGATGATCTCGACCACCGTGGTTGGACCATGCTTGGGCCGCTTCCAGCAATACGGGCAACTCTTCTTGCATCTCTTCTGCAAAAACTTCCCGCATCTCAAGAGCGATTTCGTCCAGCGTTTCTTCAAACCCTGATTCTGAGGAAGCGGTACTGGTTTCTTCCATCTCGGTGCTGGAAACCATCTCCGCTTCCGGCTCATGCGCTGATACCCGCCCAGCGTCTGGCTCGGTGTCTGACCCAGCTTTTGGCAATGAAGGGATTTCAAGCGTCAGATCAGGATAGGATGACTCCGCCAGGAAGGATGGATGTTCCTGCTCAGGTTCTTGGTTTTCTTCCGGCGGTAGTGACAAGTCGATGGCAGGCTCGGAGGCACCCTGCAGGAATGACCATTCGATTGATGATTCGACTGGCTCCGACTCGGCAGAAGGCAAAGAAAGATCGAGTGTCTCAAAATCCGGCAGCGGCTCGACTTCCGATTGCGGTGTCCCACCGGATACTGTTCCGAGTGTGGACTCAGGTTGCTCCTGATCGACTGTCGACTCCGGTGTCAATGTCGTGGGCTGATTAAAGCCTGTTTCGGTTTCGGCTTCTTCAATAGCCGCTTCTTCGATCGATCCGGCTTCCTGCCCACGCTCTGTCAGATCCAGATCACCAAGGTCAAGGGCAGCCTCAGTAAACTCCTGTATCGGTTCACTCGATGGCAGTTCTGCCGACGCTTCCTCGCTCAATTCAGGAGCGACAAATGCTGTTTCCGGCTCACTCTGAGAATCAGCAGGCTGTTGTTCATGCAGGTTTGTTTCTTCTGAACCCGCCAACGTGAGTTCTTCATCCGGCACGGGTTCTGAAGGCTGTGGCTCTCTCTCCTCGATGGGCATTGTCTGCGGAGTTTCGGGCAGGTCGAGGGTTTCTGCTGTTATCCCGTCAACTTCCATCTCTTCAGCACGCAGGACTTCAGAGGATTCAGGTGCCTTGGACTCTTCAACAATCTCGTCCGGGCCTGGAATGGACAGCTGCGCAATCAGATCATCCATACTGGCCAAAGATTCATCCACAGGCAGCATGGGCTCTTCGGTATGTGGCGTTTGAATACCGAGGTCGAGATTTTGCGGTTCTGCGGTTTCTCTTGCCCGATCGCCTTCGACAACCGCTGCGCCTTCATTCAAGACCGGCAACAACTGCAACGCGCCATCCAAAAACTGCACGATCTCTTTCTGATGGTCGCGCAAATTTTCGAGATAGAACTCAATAGCCGCTGATACTTCGGCGATGGCCGAAATGGTCTTTTCTTCAACAAGCTGCAGATTGTTGACATGCAGGTAGAGCCAACGGTGCAGGCCATCTATCAATGGCATGGCGGCTCGCAGCTCAGCCATTTCCAGCACATTGCGCACACCCGCGATCAAGCGCACGGCATTGGTCAGTGTATCCGAAGCCACCGGCTGATCGGTTGGCTTCAATGCCGTATTGACCGCTTCCTTGGAGGCAATGACATCTTCGTAACACGCGGTGGCAAGCGGAATGAGCGCTTCGCTGACAACACGATCGACCGAGGTTAACGACTTGCTGTCATCCACAATCAAGTGCCCGATTTGCGACACCACCTGCTCTGTGGTCATGATCGCCACGGCCAGTTGCATCAGGAAATCATCATCAAGCAGAACGCTTCCGCGGGTTACCTGGGTCAGCTGTTCCAATGCCCCTTGAATCAGTGCTGACTCATGCTCGTAATTCAAAGTAACCAGCACACCGACGATTTGCTCGAGTCTTGGTTGAATACGAACCAAAGGCTCAAGATCGCTCTTGGCGCCTCGAACAAACAAATCAAGCACATCTTGAGCCGCGTTAAGCTCTTCAGAAAGCACTTGTGCAACCTCTGTCAAGGCGGATGTTTCCAACCCCAGGAAGCGGACACGCTCACCCTCGGTAGAAAGCATCTGGTGCCAAGAACTGACCCGTTCCCCACACAATTCCGTGTCTTCCGGCAGCACACGGACCAGCTCAAGGAGCATATCCGTGGAAAACTCAATCGCCTCGAAACGGATGGCCAGCGAATCACGCCCCTGTATTTCCATCCGGAACAGGCGAAGTACTCGCCCGATCATGCGCTTGGCCAAAGGCAGATAACGTTCCTGGTCTTGGTGAATTGCACCCAACAATTCCTCAAAGGAACGCGTGGCCACAACAACTGCTCTATTGACCTCCCGTTCTATGATCCGATCAAACGTTTGGATCAATTCAGGAATCGCAGCCACATCGCCACGCATCAGCAGAAGAATCTGCTGCTCCATTAAGGCAAGCAACTGATTCGACTTGGTTTTCTCTTCCGATTTTGCGGCAATCCGCCCGACGTAGGGTTTGAGGAATATGCGACTCTCTGACCACAGTACGGTCGAGCGCGCCAATACATTTTCCGTATCGACTTCCGCGAGCCCCTGAGATTGCCTCAATCGATTGATCATCGGGAGCAGGCTCATGGCGTTCACGGTTGCACCCACGCCCAACCGATCCAACAGCGCGCGCAGCATCCATGCCGCTTCGGTTACTGTCGTAACCAGTGACTCGGCTTGTTCAGGACTGGTTTCCAACTGAGTGAGCGCGGACATTTGCTCTTTGAGCATGACGCGCAAAAGCTGGTAATCGGAGACAGCCAGAACGGCATCAATGGCTTTGACGGCATGCAAGGACTCGAAAACAAGCTCATTACCGCCTGCACCGGTGCTTAAATCTTCAAGTGCACGCAGTAACTGATCGATTTTCTCATTGAGCCCTTCCTTGAGCCAATCGAGAACAATTGAGTCCACCTTTGATTCTGTGCGCATAGCCACAAATCGCTCCTGGGATGTGATCGACAGTCCATTGACCACCGAATCCGTCGTTGCTTCAGTCGATTGAACGACTGAGAGAACGATCATTCGTTAAGAATTCGAGTCCGAACCGTGACAGCGCAGAACAACCTTCGTCACGAATCGAAAAAACCACCCTTAAGTTATAAGGGAAAAATAACGCTCGGGCACTACCGATCAGGCATCTTGAAGCCCGCCACCGAGTTATTGAGCTCTTGCGAGAGCGACCCCAGCGCGCCGATTTCATCCGCTGCTCGCGTCGCCTTATCTGTTGTTTCCTGGGTTTCAGTTCGAATGTTATTCACTGTTTCTCGAAGGTTTGTAGCCACCAGTGCTTCCTGTTCGGTAACCTTCGCAATTTCACTGATCTGCTCTGAAAGGTTCAGTGAAACAGTCTCAATTTCACGGAGCGCCTTACCTGCGTTTTCAGCCAAGGTGGCACCGCTCACTACGTTGGTCGTGGTTTGTTCCATCGCCAGCATGGCTTCCGAGGTGTCGGTTTGAATCGTGTTGACCAGCAATTCGATCTGCCGTGTCGCTTTACCGACGCGTTCCGCAAGACGTTGAACCTCATCGGCAACTACCGCAAAACCGCGCCCAGCCTCGCCGGCCATGGCCGCCTGAATCGCCGCATTCAAGGCCAGAATGTTGGTTTGGTCGGCAATGTCGGTAATCAAGCCAACGATGTCGCCAATTTCCTGGGAAGACTCACCCAGCCGCTTGATTCGTTTGGCCGTTTCCTGAATCTGCTCACGAATGTTGGCCATACCTGTAATCGTTTCACGCACGGCATCACCACCACGATGCGCCACATCAACCGAGGACTGCGCGATGGTTGCAGACTGTTGCGCATTGAAGGATACCGCTTCGATCTGATCGGACATTTGCGCGATGGCATCGGATACCGAACTGATCTTCTCTGCCTGCACGCGGGAAGTTTCCGCCAGCGCACGCGAATTGGCCTGTGATCGCTGTACGGCGCTGGCCACGCGAACGGAGGTGTCGTTGATCGTCCCGACCAGATCCCGTAACGCATCGATCGAGTAGTTGACCGAGTCGGCAATCGCGCCGGTAATATCCTCGGTCACCGTGGTGTGTGAGGACAAATCCCCATCCGCCAGGGTCATCATTTCATCGAGCAGACGCAAAATGGCTTGCTGGTTTCGCTGATTTTGAGCTTCTGTCGCTTTTTGATCTCGCCTGGAATCGCGTACCAGCGCGTAGCCAAGCCATGCCAAAAGCAGCAGCGTGATCAAACCGGTCATGTAACCGATGTAAGCCAGTCGGCCCGAATTAACCTGATCTTGCGCCAAAGCAGATGAAAGTTTGGACACATCACCTGTAAACTCACCGGCAATCTTGTCGATCTTGAGCGCGGCCTGGTTGGCCGCCAGCAAGGTGGGTGCTTCGGACAGCAAATCGGAACCGCCCTGGTTGACGGTGGCGAACAACACCGCCACATCACGCAATTTCGCCCGCGCCGCAGGATCGTTGATTTGAGGCGCCATCCGATTTCCATTCAGGAAACCGTTCAACACACCCCCGAACAACGCCACATCACGCCCGAAGCGGTCTGAGGCATTGGCAGCATTCTGTCCGCCCGATGTGATTTCACTCATGGTCAAACCGATGCGCTCAACCAACATGAGTTGGCGGGTGGCCAGATAGACCACCTGGGGGCTGGCTTGTGCTGCAATAAGGGCTTGCACAACCTCGTCGGAACTCGACAACAGATCCGGCAGCAGCTGGTTGATTTGAGATGCCAGATCGCCTACACCCAAGATTGCCTTTTGTCCTTCAAGCACCTTGGCCAAGGCGAGGTTGTATTCATCCCAGATCTTCTGAACTTTCGCCAGTTCGGCTTTACGCTCGTTTGGAACGCCCGCGTATGGACGCTTGGGGTCTTTACCGCTGAGTGCATTCAGGTCGGAAATGAACTGAGCGCGCAAGGTGAGCACAGTATCGAAAGAAGCCTTGTTACCGCGAACAGCGCGCAGTGTTTCAATCGTCATTTCCTGTGACGAACGTTCAAGCTGGGAAGCCACGAGACGACGTTCCAACAAGGTCTGGTCGTTCTTTGCGGAAAGAATAAAAATCGCGACGGTAACCAACAAGGTAATAGCCGCGACCACGACCAGCACGATGACCTGGCGGCTCAGACCGCCCAACTTAACTCCAAGACTCATAGCTACTGCCCACTCCTAGCTGTATAACAGGCCAAATCCCTGTTGTGAAATCGATCGATTTACCATCTTTTAACTATATTCAAGCGACCGCATTCATGAACTGATCACTTTCCACCAGTGCTTCCAGATTCAAGATCGGCAACCAGTCGTTATCCATACGCACTTCTCTGAGAACCCCTTGCAGATGCGGTTCTTTCACCGCGCGCTCGGCGCTGAACGGGATCTGGCGAATACCATAGGAACGGTCGACGATGAAAGCGGCACTGAACCGCTGCGTTTTGGCAAGCAAGACGACTGAATGTCGGCCGGGTTCCGACGGGAGATCAAAGAACAAGCGCGCCAGATCGTAAACCCCGGTCAACTCACCGCGCATATTGGCCAAACCGACAACCCAAGGCTTCGCGCCTGGGATGTTCACCTGACGAGGCGGTGGCAAAATGGCGCGAACCTGGACCAAAGGTACCAGCATTCTTCTCCCCCCTGCGCGGAACAACACAGCCTGCCAGGTTGACTCGACCTTATCCGTCTTGGGCATACCGACCGCATGAGCGGTAGCCTCGGTTTCAACCCTACACAGATAGTCAAATAAATTCACAAATCACCCCGACTGTAGTCAATGGAGCACAGTTGTAAGAATACTCATCAAGTCCGCCTCTTTCACCGGCTTGACCAGATAATCTTTGGCACCTTGTCGCATGCCCCATATTTTGTCGGTTTGTTGATCTTTCGTCGTCACAATGATGATGGGGATGTGCGATGTTTCGGGGCTCTTGTTCAGTTCACGTGTCGCCTGGAATCCGTTCATGCCGGGCATGACCACATCCATCAAAACCGCATTTGGCTGGGCCTGCTTGACCAGGGCAATGCCCTCTTCGGCATTCTTTGCCACCGAAACCTGATGCCCATTGCGCTCCAGCATCGTTTGCAGAACATAAACTTCGGTTGGTGAATCATCGATAACAACGATATGTGCCACAGTAACCTTCCCTTACAAGTTTCAAATTCATCCAAAAATCGTCAGAACCAATCCACTCGATAAAACACTTAAGAATCAAGCTGCGTTGGTAGAAGCGCCCGCACCCTCGGCAGCAAACCGACTAATCGCGCCGAAGAGCTCTTCACTGGTAAACGGTTTGGTCAGATAATCAGACGCGCCGACAATATTACCCCGTGCCTTGTCGAAGATGCTGTCTTTACTCGACAGCAGAATGACCGGTGTGCGGGAGAAGCGCGCGTTATGTTTGATGATTGCCGTTGTTTGATAGCCATCAAGCCGTGGCATCAGAATGTCGATGATGACGATGTCGGGCGAAAAATCACCGATTTTTGCCAGTGCATCAAATCCGTCAACCGCACTTTCGATCACGCATCCCGCTTTGGAAAGCAGGCTATCCGCGGTACGGCGAATAGTTTTACTGTCATCGACAATCAGGACTTTGAGCCCTGGGAACGCGAGGGCGCCCGCTGTCGTTTCATTCGATTGATCCATGGTGTGATACCCAGTAGTTAGTGAGAAGCCCGCAAAACAGGCGATTCGCAAAATCCAATGGAGCGAATGTACCCAAGGGAAGCTGCTTTGGCAATTAATTCGCGTTGTGTCGAAGTTTACAACGGGCCGACCAGACCCGTCTTTCATCAAAATCGCCATGATTGGTGCAGTTCCATTGCCTACACTATGTGCCTAGACCATTGCCACAGTCATATCGATAAAAGGTATGCTGACCCGTTGAACGGGAATAATCCGGCAAGGATAAAAACATCCACCACGCTAATAAAACAGAGAAAATAAACAATGCCTTCCGAAGCACTGCGCACCCCACACCCAGAACTGGACGCCCACTATTGCGGCCCTTTGTTGCGTATCGAGTCGCACATCATCCGCTGCCACCGGCAAATCGAAGCCTGGTTCCGCGCGCAATGGCTCAAGCATCCCGCGCCATTTTATGCTTCCGTCGACCTGAGGAACGCAGGCTTCAAGCTCGCGCCGGTCGATACCAACCTCTTTCCGGCCGGCTTCAACAACCTCAATCATATTTTCGATCCGCTGATGGTGCAGGCCATTCAGGCCGCGGTTGAACATTCATGCCCGGAAGCGAAAGATATCCTGATCATCCCCGAACGCCATACGCGCAACATTTTTTACCTCGAATCACTGGCCGCACTGGTCGCATTCGTTGAAATGGCCGGTTTCGGGGTGAGGATCGGCTCACTGGAACCCATCACGGAGCCGGTCAATTTCGATCTGCCATCCGGCCGCAAGCTTACCCAGCACCCCATATGTCGTGTCGGCAGACGGATCGAAGTGGATGGATTCTCACCCTGCACCATTCTGGTGAACAACGACCTCTCGGGCGGACGTCCGGAAATTCTGGAGGATCTCGAACAAACCGTGATTCCACCGGTCGAACTCGGCTGGTGGAAACGTTCGAAATTCGAGCACTTCTCGATCTACCAAGACCTGACCCGGGAACTCTGCGCGACCATCGATCTCGATCCCTGGTATTTATCGCCCCTGATGCGCGACTGCGGACACATCGATTTTCTCAAACGCGAAGGCGAGACCTGCCTGCAATCTCAGGTTGAAGAACTGCTGGCCGAAATTCAGGCCAAGTACGACGAGCATCAGATCAAGGAAAAGCCGTTTGTTGTCATCAAGGCAGATGCAGGCACCTATGGCATGGGTGTGATGACCGCACAATCCGCCGATGATGTGACCCAACTCAACCGCAAGCAGCGCACCCGCATGAGCGCAAGCAAGGAAGGCTTGGGCATCGATCGGGTACTGATACAGGAAGGCGTACACAGCTTCGAGAAAGTATCCATTCATCAGGACGATGATCGCTATGTGGCCGAACCGGTCATCTACATGGTTGATCACTTCGTCGTCGGCGGTTTCTACCGTGTGCACACGGAAAAGGGAATCAATGAAAGCTTGAACTCTCCAGGTGCGGCTTTTGTGCCCTTGCCGTTCAACGAAGCGTGCAGCCTGCCTTCACCGGATAGTTCACCGGACAGCGAGCGCAACCGACTCTACGTGTACGGTGTGGTCGCAAGGCTCGCCCTGCTCGCAGCAGCTTACGAATACCAGATGATCCGTGAAACGGATGCCGCCACCGAACAAATGGCGGGCGATGCGGCATGAAGATCGGCATACTGATGGACCCCATTTCCGGGATCAAACCCTATAAGGACACCTCATTCGCGCTATTGTTGGCTGCCCAGAGCCGCGGGTGGTCGGTGTTCTATCTGGAACCGTACTGGCTCTATGCCGAGCAAGGCCGTCCGCGCTCGAGGATGCACACCATCACCGTATTCGATCGCAACACCGACTGGTTCGAACTCGGCCCGGCGCAAACGTCCGATCTGGCTGAACTCGACATCATCATTCAGCGCCAGGATCCGCCCGTAAACCTGAACTATCACTACGTCACCGCGCTGTTGGCGCTGGCGGAGCGTCAGGGGGTTCTGGTTGCCAATCGCCCCAATGCGTTGCGTGCTGCGAATGAAAAACTGCTGGCCCAGCATTATCCGGATCTGTGCCCGTCTACGCTGGTAACGCGTGACCCAGCCCAGCTCCGCGACTTTTTGAGTCTGCACGGGCACATCGTGCTCAAGCCACTCGATGCCATGGGCGGCAGTTCCATTTTTCAAATCAAGGTGGGGGATCTCAATACCGCTGTCATCATCGAAACCATGATTCAACACGGGTTGATCATGGCGCAGAAATTCCTGCCCGCCGTTCGCGAGGGTGACCGCCGCATTCTGCTGATCAACGGCGAACCCGTCGATCATGCCCTGTTGCGTGTGCCGCAGGCAGATGAATTCCGGGCGAACCTTGCCGCAGGTGGGCGCGGGCAGGTCGTGCCTCTGCGGGAGCGAGACCGGGAAATTGCCGCCCGGGTCGGCCCGGACATGGCCGCGGCGGGGTTCTGGTTTGTCGGCCTGGATGTGATTGGCGACTACCTGACGGAAGTCAACGTCACCAGCCCGACGTGTGCGCGTGAAATCGATGCGGTTTGCCACAATGATCCCGCCGGACAGCTACTCGATTTCCTGGCAGCCGAACGCCTGAGGCGTCCACGCGAACAGAACTTGAGTTCCTCTCATTAGTCGAACTTGGCCCAACCACGCATCATGGAACCTTCATGCTGACTCGACGCCAATTCCTGGCCACGCTGGCCGCCAGCCCGCTTTTGATTTCAGGTTGCACCAAGCCGGAAGCCCGAATTATCGAAGAAGGATTCACCGTCTTCAACATGCCGATGACGCTGCGATTTGCCAATGAATCCCCTGAAGCCATCACACAGACGGTGAACGCCGCTGCGGGCATCGTCGAGCCACTGTACCGACGAATCCACCCCTGGAAACCGAGTGATCTCACCCGGCTGAATGCCCGACTGGCCGCCCATGGCAAGGCGACGGCCACGCCGGAAATCATCGAGCTGATTGCCATTTCCCGAACGCTTTTCGAAGGCACCGATGGCGCGTTCGACCCCACCATCGGCGCGCTGATTGCCGCCTGGGGGTTTCACAACAGCCACGTCACAAAATCACATCCGCTGCCGACCGAAGGGTTCCTCGATGCCTGGCTGGAACATCGCCCGACCATGAACGACGTGGATGTCGACGGATTGGAAGTTAGCGTCACCAACCGACGCGTGCAATTCGACTTCAATGGCTGCGCGGAAGGCTACGCCGGGCACCTCGTGATCCAGGCAGCCGAAAAGGCGGGGATTACGAATTGCCTGTTCGATACGGGTGGCGATCTGTTCATGATCGGGCAGGCGGGTGACAAGCCCTGGCATCTGGCCATCGAAAACCCCCTGAAGCGGGGCGTACTCGCCAGCATTGATCTCTCTGGGAACACGGCGCCCAATGGGCACCAGTCCCTGAACAGTTCCGGCAACTACGAACATCGTTTTATCTACAAAGGCGAAGCGTATTCGCATATCATCAACCCGAAAACCGCGCGCCCCGTTCGTCGGATTGCGGGCAGCACGGTATGGGCAAACCATTACGCAATCAGTGATGGCGCGACCAAGGGGGTCATGATGCTGGAACCGGAACAGGTGCCCGACATGGTGCGCAAACTCAAACTCGACGGCGTGCTATTCATGGAAGAAACTGGCCAACTCTGGATGAATAAACGTATGCAGGACAAGTTGCACCTCGTCGAACCCGTCGCCGGTCTGACTGCCACTCACCTCATAGCGGAATAAAGTGTCGGCGCTGGGATCACCTAAGAGCAAGACGCGCTGCAACCACAAGGAAGAATGATGGATCATTGGGCACTCGATCAAAACTTTATCGATAGCGACAAACGTTTCGGCGCCGCTCTGCTCATCGCGTTGGTCGTACACGCCGTTTTTCTCAGCATTTCTTTCACCGGCGACAAGCCCAGTCCGCCGCCGCCCCGCCCGATCGAACTGACGCTGGATGCCCCGCTGGCGGCGAAAACCAACGATGCCAGCCCCACGCCATCTGAAAAGATCAACGACAAGATAACAACCCAAGCCCTGGCCAGCGCTGCGGGCGAACAAACCAACACCCTGCAAAAACCAAAATCCGGCAAAGGCATCACCACCGCAGGCAATAACGGCATCACCGACACACCGACCACGAATGCCGCGCCAGATGCCTTCAACCGCCTGAACGAAGCCGTGAGCCGCTCCCTGAAAACCGGTTACCTGACCAGCAGAACAATCAATGGCCCGGCCGGGGATTACCTGTCTCACTGGAAGCGGCAGGTCGAAGCCTATGGCAACGCGCACTACCCCCAAGACCTGATTTCCCAAAAAATATCCGGGCAGTTGATTCTTGCCGTAACGATCGACAAAGAAGGTCACGTTCTGGATATCGCCATCCAGCAATCGTCGGGCAATTCAAACATCGATACAGCCGCGCGGCGATTGGTTCAGTTGGCCTCGCCCTACCCGCCTTTTCCGCCCGCACTGGCCGCCCGCTTCGATCAAATCGTCATAACGCGCACCTGGCAGTTTTCCAGCGGACATGAGTTATCCACGCGCTGAACCCCGCCATTGAAGCTGCCTGGCGATGGGCATCATTCAAGGATTGCGCAGGCGGGAAGGTATACCTATACTCACGGGCTGTTTGCGCGTCGGCAGTGTGTTTTTCACTTGCCTTTGCGTTTGGTTTTTAGACAACGGCGCGCTCAACGCAAGCCGGAATGAGGTTTTGGTACATGGCAGTCACGCTCCCGCCCGGTTACAAGCCTTCGGAATCCGAAGAATACATGAACCCCATGCAGCTCGAATATTTCAAGCAGAAGCTGCTCGCTTGGCGTAATGAACTACTCGAAGAATCCGAAACTACGGTCAATCACCTGCGTGAAGAAAACTGGCAGGAACCGGATATCAACGACCGAGCATCGCTTGAGTCGGATGCTGCCTTGGAGCTTCGCACCCGTGACCGTTATCGCAAGCTGATCAACAAGATCGACAAGGCCTTAAAACAGATTGCGGAAGGCACCTACGGTTATTGCGAAGAAACGGGTGACGAGATCGGCATCCGTCGCCTCGAAGCCCGCCCAATCGCCACGCTGACCATCGAGGCCCAGGAACGGCACGAGCGACTGGAGCGCGTACAACGTGATGAATAAATCTCGACGTATTTTTTCAACTTTTGCCCTTTTTTGCCTGCTGGGTGGCGCCCCATCCGCTTTTTCGGCTGAATCCACAACTGATGTGGCAAAAGTCAAACCAGTTTCCGTGCAAATCGTCACCAACATGGGAGCGATTACCGTTGAACTCGACGCAGCCAAAGCACCAAAAACGGTCGAAAACTTCCTGAGCTATGTGAAATCGGGGTTTTACAACGGCACGATCTTCCATCGCGTCATCCCCGGTTTTATGATTCAGGGTGGTGGTTTCACATCTGATTTCCGCCAGAAGCCGACCCAAGCACCCATCGTCAACGAAGCCGACAACGGCCTCAGCAACCGGCGCGGCAGCATCGCCATGGCGCGCACCAGCGATCCTGATTCGGCCACGGCCCAGTTTTTCATCAACGTGGCCGACAACAAATTTCTGGATTACAGCGGCCCTTCCATACAGGGTGCAGGCTATGCCGTGTTCGGTCATGTAACCTCCGGCATGAATGTTGTCGATCAAATCGTCAGCACGCCAACCGGTGCAGCAGGCCCCTTCCCTCAGGACGTACCGAAAAAAACCGTCCTGATCGAATCCATCAAGGTTCTGCCCTGAGCTCGTGACCACCACGGATCAATCCGGGCGCGCGCAACAGCCCCGGTTAATTCAATCTTCCTCGGCACTGCAAGACGTTTGTGGTCAGTTTGTCGAATCAACCTGGGCCACCATCGACACGGAGTTCATGCGGGAATCCACCTATTTCCCGCAACTGTGCCTGGTACAGATCGCCGTCCCTGACGCCATCTGGCTGATCGATCCGCTGACCATACCGTTGGCTCCTTTGTGGCATGAACTGAGCCGAACATCTTCCCCGCTCGTCTTCCATGCCGCAGAGCAGGATCTGGAACTGATCTATCTTCAATCCGGCGCCCTGCCGCAAACCCTGCGGGACAGCCAGATCGCTGCGGCCTTTTTGGGGCTTGGCGAACAAATCGGCTACGCCAACCTTGTTCACCGCCTGCTGAATGTCGAACTCGACAAATCACAAAGCCGAACGAATTGGGCTCAGCGCCCACTAACCACAGAACAGCAACACTACGCGGCTGATGACGTCCGCTTTTTACGCAGCATGTACCCCCTGCTCCGCGAGCAGTTGGCCACCAGAAACCGGCTGGCATGGTTCGATGAGGAGTGTGCTGCACTGAGCGACACCCAACGTTTCCAACCGCAGATGACCGGTCTCTGGCGCAAGGTACGTGGTCAACAGACCTTGCGCGCAGCGCAGCGCGCCGTGCTCGATGCAATCACGACCTGGCGGGAAGCATGGGCGCGCAAACTCAACCTGCCCCGGCGTTGGGTCTTGAGTGACGAGCAGGCGCTGGAACTGGCCGGGTCACGTCAGTTCCGGCCCAACCTGTTGAACCCCAAAATTGCACGACATCACTTAAGCGACGAACAAATCGATGAATTACACACCACCATCGAGCAAGCCAAACAGTTGCCGCCGGAAGCTTTTCCCCAATGGCAGGCATTCCAACGAACGGACCCCGAAACGAATGCCATTCTTGGCCGTATGCAGGCCTTGGTGCAGAAACTCAGCAGGCAAATGGAAATCAGTCCACCGCTACTCGCCACCACTGACGATATGCTGCGCTTGATACGCGCTCCCGATGCCCCGAACAAACTCACAACCGGTTGGCGCAGCGACGTGATCGGTTTGCCGCTAAAATCACTTCTCGATTAATACAAAAAACTAAGCACGCCATTTGTGCAACAAGGCTGGCTGTTTTTAACCACGCACATAGACTGAGGTTATGCCATGAATCCCGCCGAAATCGTTTCCATGATTCAAAATGAAATCCCCGATGCCGAGGTTCACCCCGAAGGCGAAGGTTGCAACTTCAAGATAACGGTACTGAGTTCCGAATTTGCAGGTAAAACCATGCTGCAACAGCACCAGCGCGTGAACAAGATACTGGCGCCCTCTTTGGCTTCCGGCGCGCTGCATGCTGTGACGCTGGTCACCCGGACACCTGCCTGAAAAATTCTGGGTACCTCGAAAAACCGTCACGGGCTGACGCCAGCTTAATGCGAAGCAGGCGCAAGCCCGCGTTCAGTAGGTTTTTCGAGGTGCCCTTCTGTCGAACTTCAATCAACGCTGGAAATACACCGATGAACGAACACAACACCTCAACCGCCAATGCAAAAGACAAAACCGAATGGGAAGCTGCCGCCTTCCGCCGTCTGGTCGCGCACCTGCAGGAACGAACCGACGTACAGAATATCGACATGATGAACCTGACCGGATTCTGCCGGAACTGCCTGTCACGCTGGTATCGCGAAGCCGCCGAGGAACGGGGTACCAAGCTGAGCGACCACGATGCGCGTGTGGCGATTTACGGCATGCCCTACGACGAGTGGAAAAAGCGCTACCAAAGTGAAGCCAGCCCGGCGCAACAAGAACAATTCAAAACCGCGATCAAGCAACATGAGTGAGCTTGGTGCATACAGCCCATTGCGACGAGCCGTCCTGTGGGTGGCGTTACTTAACTTCAGTTATTTTTGGGTCGAGTTTGGTGTTGCCCAGTCGATCGGCTCGGTTTCCCTGTTTGCGGACTCCATCGATTTTCTCGAAGACACCGCGATCAACCTACTGATACTCATCGGCATCGGGCTCAGCCTCGCTTATCGTGCCCGACTGGGCATGCTCCTGGCAGGCATCCTGCTCATTCCGGGCGTTGCCACCCTATGGATGGCCTGGAACAAGGTCGTCAGTCAGGCGCCACCCGATGCCTTTGATTTGAGCCTGACCGGGTTGGGTGCGTTGTTCATCAATCTGATCTGTGCCTTTCTGCTCATCCGGTTCAGGCATCATCAGGGTAGTCTGACACGCGCAGCCTTTCTTTCCGCCCGAAACGACGCACTCGCCAACGTCGCCATCATCGCGGCGGGCTTGCTCACCCTATTATGGCATTCGGCTTTGCCCGATCTGATCGTGGGCTTGGGGATTTTCCTGATGAATCTGGACGCAGCCCGCGAGGTCTATCAGGCCGCCCGAAGGGAACATGCCGAAACGCGACAACAACAGCCACAACCTTAAATCGGCTGATCCAAACAAACCAGTGCTCGGATGGAGCATTTCGACAAAATCTACCAGTCTCATTCCTGCGTACTTTTGACCAACCGGCTGATTTGACACCGCCCAGTAGCAAGCATATGCTCCGGCATATGCCAAAAAGCAAGAAGCGAGGTAGCCATGCACACAGAACGACACGTTCGCTTGTTTCGCAACGGCCGAAATCAGGCTGTTCGGATACCACGCGAGTTCGAGTTTGATGTCAGTGAAGTCATCATGCGTCGGGAGGATCACCGCCTGGTAATCGAACCCGTACGCAAAAAGGGGTTACTAGCCACTTTATCCACTATGCACAACATGGAAGATTCTTTCCCGGATATAGATGAAGACCTCCAGGCCTTGGACGAGACAGACCTGTGACCCGACCGGCGACCCAACCTGTCACTCAGGCGTCTCGTTACCTGCTGGACACCAACATCATCTCTGATTTAGTTAAGTGGCCACGGGGTGAAATCGCCCAAGCGATCGCTCGTGTAGGTGAGGATGCCGTGTTTACCTCAATTATCGTGGCTTCCGAACTGCGTTATGGGGTAAGCAAAAAAGGATCAAACAAGTTGGCCTTACAAGTCGAAACCATTCTGGCCGAGATGGAAATTGCGCCCTTTGAGCAACCTGCGGATCAGATTTATGCACAGGTCCGGCATCATTTGACGCAATCGGGCACGCCCATTGGACCGAATGATTTGCTGATTGCCGCTCATGCGTTGGCGCTGGATGCGATCTTGGTCACTGCCAATGAGGCCGAGTTTGCTCGGGTTCCGGGCTTAGCGGTGCAAAACTGGTTGAACGATTGATGCGGGTTTTCCCGCTCCATCGAAATTGCAGCACAGGGACTGACGCCCCTCTCCACACTGCCTATTCACCACTTGGGCCAATGCCCACTCAGGATAGCCTGCGCCACCTTGTCGCTGAAATAAGCGACCTTGGCGTTCTCATAGGGCTGGGTATCGTTTGCCGTCATCATCCGGTAATAGCCTGCGTAGATGGCAATCAGTTGGGCGGGCGTGTAGCCCTCGACCTTCATTGGGTCGGGGTTATCACTGGCTAACTGCGCCAACTGCTTTTGCGTCAATTGCGCGATGTGCACGATGGCTTCGACAAGCAGATCCTTGCTGTGTGGCGGGGCTGTTTTAGCCAGGATGGCGGCCGCATCCGACACCGCATTCGGGTGCGATTGAACCAGTGCGGCAACGTCATCGAGCATTTTTGCCACCCCATGCAAGGCACGGCTGGCCGGTACCGGAAAGCCATTCCCGCCGGTTGATTCCACCTGCGCTTTGGCAATGGCGATAACGACACGCAGTCGGGGTAAATCCAGCTCACGTGCCCGACGATCCGCGATATCCAGCGAATTGGATGTGATGGCCATGCCACTGCCCAACCAGCGTTGCAGCGTGGTCGAGAGATTTTCCCGCTCGACGTACTGAAATTGCCCGATCGTCCAAGGTAAAATCTTGTCGGTGGGCACGTCGTTGACGACCTCCTTCGCGCGAGCCGTCGGTGCCGTCATGATTTGTTCGGAAGCGCCCGATGGGCTGCAGGTACCATACATGGTCTTGTCTTCGCCATTGACGACATCAGAAAGCTTGATATTCACGGTGCCATCGGCGTTGATGCGCTGGATGATGCCATCAGCATAGCCGTCATCCAGCAGGTTCTCGGAATAAAGTGGAATGAATACCCGGTCGCCCACCTTGAAGCTGGCCGCGAATGAGGTACCGACGGTCATCAGCGATAAACAGATACCGGCAACAAAGGGAATGAATCGTGAATTTCTCATATGACGCTCTTAATCTCACCGTGCATTGGTTATAGCAGATGCCCCAGAAGAATTTATCCTTGAAAAAACTATCCGTGCGCGATGCCTGGGGGCTGATCGAAGTCATCGAAAGCGCCGGGGAAATCACCCTGCACTTCGGCAACCACACCGCACAATCCGGCTGGTATCCCGCTCAGCCGACCGAACTGGCCTTCGGTTACTACCGCGCCTTGCTCGTGGGGCTTATCCTGCATCCTAATCCACGTCACCTGAATTTGTACGGACTGGGTGGCGGTGTGCTGGCGCGATATTTATTGGAATATACCGATATTTCCGTTCACGCGCACGATCTTCGTCCCACACTCGCGCCCATCGCCCAGCAATACTTCGGGCTGGATCTCGATCATCCCCGCTTGCAGCTCCAATTTGGCGACATTTGCGCAAGCGATGGGCTGGCAGACATTCCAGCCACAGACATCCTATGGGTCGATATTTTCGATGAGCAGGGCATGGTGCCGATCCCGACACGCAGCCTAGCCCAAATGGCCCGGCAACTCGGACAAATCGGGGTACTTTGCATCAATGTCTGGCGCAATGACCTCCGATCACTTGGCGATTTGACCCGTGCGCTCGAACGTTTTTTTGATCCCGATCCACTGGTTTTGCGTGTGCCGGAACGATACAACAGCGTTTTGTGCTATCGCGCTGAACCATGGCAACCCCACGACATATTGCAAGCGCGTCAACGGATAACGCATTTCTCCGGCCCAGTGCAAGAAATCTTGCGCGAGGCAATTGGCTGGCTGGAAGCCCTGCCACGGAAGCAGTTCAGCTAAACGGAGGGGTTTAAAGCGCACCCAAAACCGCCTCGGCGGATGAATTGGTAAGCCCCGACTCATCTACGCCAAGCCATTCGACCACACCATTGTTCACGATCATGGCGTAGCGCTTGGAGCGTATGCCCATGGCACCATTGCTCATATCCCGCTCCATGCCCAACGCGCGGGTGAATGCCCCGTTGCCGTCGGAAACCATGCGTACCGAATCACCCACGTTCAGGTGCTCGCCCCAGAACTTCATCACGAAGGGATCATTAACCGCAACGCAGAAAATATCGTCAATGCCTTTTGCCCGAATCTCCTCGTTGTGCATTAAAAAACCGGGCACGTGCGCGTCCGAACAGGTAGGGGTAAATGCGCCCGGCACGGCAAACAGCACAATGCGCTGCGCAGCCGTCATTTCTGTTACAGAGCAACCGTTTAGCCCTTGTTCGCCTCGGTGATAGAGGGTGGCTTCCGGCAGTTTTTGTCCGACTTCGATCATGGCTCAATCTCCCGTACATTATGCTTTTACAGAAAAAAAACCCGCGTCCGATTGAACGCGGGTCGCAGATCACTTCTCGGCATTCGATCAGATGCGACCGTACACCTCGGCGCCCTTTTTCACAAACTCGACCGACTTTTCTTCCATGCCTTTCTTGATCGCTTCGATCTCGTCGACCCCAAGCGTTTCGGCATAGTCGCGCACATCCTGGGTGATCTTCATCGAGCAGAAATGCGGGCCGCACATGGAGCAGAAATGCGCCACCTTATGCGCTTCGGCCGGCAGGGTTTCATCGTGATATTCACGCGCACGCTCCGGATCGAGGCCCAGATTGAACTGGTCGGCCCAACGGAACTCAAAACGGGCCTTGGACAAGGCATTATCTCGAACCTGCGCGCCGGGGAACCCCTTGGCCAAGTCGGAAGCATGTGCGGCGATCTTGTAGGTGATTACCCCTTCGCGCACATCGTCCTTGTCCGGCAAGCCCAGATGCTCTTTTGGCGTCACGTAGCACAGCATGGCGGTGCCGTACCAACCGATGTTCGCCGCGCCGATGCCACTGGTGATGTGGTCATAGCCGGGCGCGATATCGGTCACCAGCGGGCCGAGCGTGTAGAACGGCGCCTCGTAGCAATCGGCCAGTTCCTTATCCATGTTCTCCTTGATCATCTGCAACGGCACATGGCCGGGGCCCTCGATCATCACTTGCACATCGTGCTTCCAGGCGATTTTGGTCAACTCGCCCAGGGTTTGCAGCTCACCGAACTGCGCCGCATCGTTCGCATCGGCCAGGCAGCCGGGGCGCAAACCGTCGCCCAGAGAGAAGGACACGTCATACGCCTTCATGATCTCGCAGATGTCTTCGAAATGCGTGTACAGGAAATTTTCCTTGTGATGCGCGAGACACCATTTCGCCATGATCGACCCGCCACGGGACACGATGCCCGTCACGCGTTCGGCCGTCAGCGGCACATAGCGCAGCAACACACCGGCGTGAATGGTGAAGTAATCCACGCCCTGCTCCGCCTGCTCGATCAACGTATCGCGGAAAATTTCCCAGGTGAGGTCTTCGGCCTTGCCGTTGACCTTTTCCAACGCCTGATAAATCGGCACGGTGCCGATCGGCACAGGTGAATTGCGCAAAATCCACTCGCGGGTTTCGTGAATGTTCTTGCCGGTGGACAGATCCATGATGGTATCCGCGCCCCAGCGAATACCCCAAACCATCTTCTCGACTTCTTCGGCGATACCGGAAGTGGTCGCCGAGTTGCCGAGGTTGCCGTTGATTTTGGTGCGGAAATTCCGGCCGATAATCATCGGCTCGATTTCAGGATGGTTGATGTTCGCCGGGATAATGGCGCGCCCCCTGGCGATTTCATCCCGCACAAACTCAGGGGTAATTTCGTCGGGAATCGCCGCACCGAAGGACTCGCCCTTGTGCTGCCGCAGCAAGGCCTTGTAACGCGGATCGGCACGCATTTCTCTCAAGCGGTTGTTTTCGCGGATCGCCACGAATTCCATTTCAGGCGTGATGATGCCTTGGCGGGCGTAATGCATCTGCGAGACGTTCTTGCCCGGCTTGGCCTTGATGGGCGTACGGATATGACCAAAACGCAGGCCTGCCGTTTTGGGGTCGTTCAACCGCGCCAGGCCATATTCGGAGGACGGGCCGCTCAAGGTTTCGGTATCGGCACGCTCGGCGATCCAGTTCGCCCGTAGCGGTTCGAGCCCCTTGAGCAGGTCGATCTTGACCGTAGGGTCGGTGTACGGGCCGGAAGTATCGTAAATCGTGATCGGTGGATTGATTTCCACGCCACGATCCGTTCTGGTCGGCGTCAACGTCACTTCCCGCATCGGCACACGAATATCCGGGCGCGAACCCGTCTGGTAAATTTTGGTACTGGCAGGAAACGGTCCGATGACCGACTCGGACAACCCCGCCGTTTTGGCTAAAAAATCATTCGGCACTGCGCTCATGTCAAACCCCATGTAAATTTAGTGAGTGACTTGCAGGCGAGGAAGGGCGCAGGACTTAACGGCCGACTTCCCTCCGCCGGTGCAAGCCGGATCAGGTTCCAAGGGACTCTCTCAGCGATACACACAAAAGATGTGCACCGCACCCCCAGTCGATGAAAGAGAACGTATCTCAGGCGAGGCAAAAAGTCCAACTTGATTAGCAGGGTATTCGCCCGTGCGACAGAATATCGTGATCGATGAGTCACGTATCGGCTGCAGGGAAGCACGCAGAATCAGGTACAGTCGCCAATCAGCATGCCCACCCAATTCACCCGGCCATAATCATAGTCATAGCCGCCCGCATTCGGTATATTGGCGGGCTGATTGAACATTCGATCCGAAAGCTTTCCGGCCGGATCGAAGCCGAACACTATTCGACAGGCAAAAATAAACAGGATCCTCCCGCATGATGGCCTTTGATACTGAACGCGCCCGCTTCAATATGGTTGAGCAACAAATCCGCCCCTGGGATGTACTGGACAAACGGGTACTCGACACCCTGTTCAAGATTCCACGCGAACATTTTGTGCCCGTTGAACAGCGCCAATTCGCCTTCTCTGATATCGCGCTGCCGATCGGCCACGGTGAAACCATGTTGCCGCCCGTTGTTGAAGGCCGAATCCTGCAATCTTTGGCCGTAGCACCCAACGAACGCGTTCTGGAAATCGGCACGGGGAGCGGATTTTTCACCGCCTGCCTGGCTCATTTGGGGCAAAGCGTCCACACCGTGGATATTTACCCCGATTTCACCCAATCGGCCGCAGAAAAACTCGCCGCGCTGGGCATTGAACGCGTGGTGCTCGAAACCGGTGATGCCGTCAACGGCTGGGCCAGCAACGAACGCTTTGATGTAATCGTGCTCACCGGAGCCGTACAACGCATTCCCGAATCCTATCGGCAACAGCTCAATGTCGGTGGCCGGTTGTTTGCCATCGTCGGGCCCGAACAGAACATGTCCGCCACCATGGTGACACGCCAAGCCAACGATCAGTTCGATACGCAGAACCTGTTTGAAACATACACACGCTATCTCAAAGGGGCAGAACCCAAACCTCAGTTCTCGTTTGCGTGAGTTGAATCCGGATTCGGCATCAGGCATTCATGGAAACCATGCTAAATCCCCCTCGTTCCCCCTTTTACAAAGGGGGATGCGCTTATGTTTGGGGCCGGGCTGATTCACTCTCTTACAAGGGGGGATGCGCCTATGCTTGAAGCCGGGCTGATCCCCACCCCTTTGAAAAAGGGGGAGCTGGGGGGATTTACCGAGTCGCAACCAGTGCCCGATGGAATTTCCGCATTCGCGCAGAGAATATCTACCCATCCAGGCCATCTTTGAGCTAGTGTATTGATAGCAGGCTAATAATATGATGAGGAATTAACCATGACGAGTCACTCCCAACCCCATCGGTTGAAAATAACCGTACTGGCAGCGCTTGTGGTCATCGGTGCGTATGGCTCACCTGCTTTTTCAGCCGACCTGATGGATATTGTGACACTCGCAGAACAGAACGATCAAACGCTGCTTGCAGCCCAACAGAAGCGGTTATCCATTCAGGAAAACACCCCCATTGCACGATCAAACCTGCTTCCGCAAATTGGTGCCAGTGCCGGCTTGAACTACAGCCGAACCGAGATCAAATCAAATGGCATTCCCAATGCGCCCACGGTCATCGAAGGCAGTGGCCGCAACCTCGGACTGAGCCTGAACCAGGTCATTTACAATCGGATCAATAATCTCAATCTGGGCATTGCCGATCTGCAAGCCAAACAGGCCGACCTCGACTACGCAGCCGCTCAGCAGGATCTGCTCTTGCGGGCCAGCACAGCCTACTTCGCCGTGCTGCAAGCCAATGCCAGCCTGCAACTGGCGGCTGCGAGTCAAAAGGCATTCAAAAACCAGTTGGAGCAGGCCCAAAAACGCTATGAAGTCGGTTTGGTCGCCGTGACCGATGTCGCCAATGCGCAGGCCAATTACGACAAGGCCAATGCCGATGCACAATCCGCCTTGGCGACCATCACCGGCAAACTGCCATCCGAGCTCGATGATGTCCGGACAAGCCTTTCAACACCCAGCCCGGATCCCGCCAATCCCGAAGAGTGGATTAATCTGGCAACCAAACAGAATATCTCGCTCCAAAGCGCACAAATCGGCGGCCAGATCAGTCAGGAGAATATCGCCATCAACCGCGCAGCCCGCATGCCCACGGTCGATTTGACCGGGCAATACGGCTACAACAGCGCACTAAGTCAGTTCAATGGCCGACAATCCAGCAACCTGGCCGCCAGCATTGGCCTACAGGTTTCCGTACCGCTTTATACCGGCGGAAGGATCAATGCCAAGTCACGTCAGGCTGCCTACCAATATCAGCAAACACAGAACGAAATCGAAAACCTGCGCCGCACCGTGCAACAGGGCACAGCCAACGATTACCGGGGCGTGATCACCAGCATCAGCGAAATCACAGCGTATGGACAATCGGTCGAATCCGCCCGCACCAGTCTGGCCGCGACCGAAGCCGGTTATCAGGTTGGCACCCGCACCATTGTCGATGTCCTCAATGCACAGATCCAGGTGTTCAGCGCCATGGCAAATTTCCTCAATGCCCGCTACAGCTACCTGACGAACTACCTCAAACTCAAGGCAGATACCGGCCAGCTTTCACTCGATGACATCAAGGCCGTCAACGCCCAGCTCGTGCCGGGCAAAATCAACGCTCTGATTGCACCACTGATGAACAGCGGGAAGGAAAGCTCAAAATCGCAACAGCAAATGATCGAGCGCGTCATCCAACGTGCGGCAAAAACCGTCGTGTCCAATGCGGCAGATCAACACTAAATCTGAGTCACGCCAAACACTCATGCCTGCTGCAACTCAACCCATTCGCGCCATGATCCTGGCCGCGGGCCGAGGCGAACGTCTGCGGCCGCTCACCGATCACACCCCCAAGCCGCTCATCCCCGTACAAGGCAAACCGCTCATCGTTCACCACATAGAACGACTGGCGGCGGCGGGCATTACCGACATCATCATCAACCTCAACCATCTGGCAGAGCAAATCCCCGCCGCGCTCGGCGACGGCAGCCGCTGGCATGTCCGACTGCACTACTCATGGGAAAACCACCTGCCCGAAGCGCTGGAAACCGCCGGCGGCATCCGCCATGCCCTGCCCTTGCTGAGTAGCACCTTTATTTTGGTCAACGGCGACATCTTCACCGACTTCCCGTTTGCAGACTTGCTCAGCAACCCACTCAACCCGGCAACCGATTTTCACTTAGTGATGGTCGCCAACCCCGAACATCACCCCAAAGGCGATTTTTCGCTTAACCAACAACACTTAGCATTGTGCCCGGCAAACACGCAGGAAGCGGGCACTTGTCGTCTGACCTATGCCGGCATCGGCCTCTATAAAAAATCGATGTTTTCCGGATTACCGGAAGGACGGTGCGCCCTTGGGACGCTGTTACGGGAAAAAATCGCCGCCCAGCGTGGGCAAGGGCAATTATTTTCCGGTAAATGGATTGATGTGGGCACGCAAGAGCGACTGGAACAGGCTGAGCATTCAAATCTCAGATGAAAACCAAATAAATGGGATGGCTCAAACGCTAATACGCGTTTTTGTGGACAAATCCACGAAACACCGTGAGAAATATGATTTTTATATCAAAGGCCAATGACCAGTTTTCGATATAGAACAGATCATACTCAATACGCTTTTGCATCTTATCCAAGGTGTCGGTTTCACCTCGCCAGCCATTGATTTGCGCCCAGCCCGTTATGCCCGGCTTCACCTTGTGGCGAAGCATATAGCCATCGATTTGCGATTTATATAATTCGTTATGCTCAACCGCATGCGGACGTGGGCCGACAATGGACATCCGGCCTTGCAGCACATTAATGAATTGTGGCAACTCATCCAGACTCGTCCTTCGCAAGAAGGCACCGAAGCGGGTTACCCGGCTGTCGCCCTTCACGGCCTGGGGTACCTCACCTTCTTCATCCACGCCATCTTTCATGCTGCGGAATTTATAAATAGTGAAGGGCTGCCCATCCCAGCCATGCCGTTTTTGCTTGTACAGCACCGGCCCTTTGGAACTGAGCTTCACCCCCAAGGCAATTCCGAGCAGCAACGGACTGATGACCAGCAAAATCAAGAGCGCCAGCCCCCGATCTTCTATGCCTTTTACCAATCGATTCGCCCCGGTCATCGGTGAAGCCGATAGGTCGATCATCGGCACATCCATAATCTCGGACACACCATGATTAATCAAAAACAAACCGAACAAATCAGGCACGAAACGCACATTGGCGGTCGAAAACCGCAGGTCTTCCAATACCTCTTTTAACTGAATGCTCTGGTCAAACGGCACTGCAATCCAAACCTCATCAATCTGGTGGGTCGAAACATAATCAAACAACTCGTTCAGCGGTTGAATTTCGTGACCGGAAACAACAGAACGCTCAGCGTGCTGACCGAACACACGCACCACATCAAACCCCGCCCAACGCTCGGATTCAGTGCGCTGAATCAGCTGGGAAGCCAAAGCCCCATCCCCGACCACAACCACCTGATGCCGGTTCATGCCGCGAGCGCGAACCGTTCGCAGCAGGCCATACACCGCCAAACGCAAGAGCGCCAACCCGAACCCGCCCAGCAACCACCATTGCGCCATCCAAAGCCGGGAAAAGGTCTCGGACTCCTTAAACAGCACCAGCCCAATCAATACCCCGGAAAAAACAAGTGACCACCCCCCCAGCACCCGCACAACCGGCGCAACCAAACTCCGCGCACGCCATGAGTGATAAACACCCAACACGGGGAAAAAAATCGCCGAGGATAAACTGGTGATGAGAATCAACACCGAGTAGGGCAACGGGATTGAAAGAACATCCCCATCGAAACGCCACCAGAATGCCAGTACACCCGCCGCCGCAATCAACAATACATCCAGCACGCGGGTCGCGAGCATCACAGCATAAGTTCTAAAAAAGGTGGTTTGCATCGCTATCGGGTCAGTTATGTTTATAAGGACTTACGCAAAAATGTTCCAGAAAGGGATTATTTTCGGACAGCTTCCCCCTTTGAAAAAGGGGGACTGAGGGGGATTTAATGCCACCTATGGATGTTGTGTCGGCCTTCCAAATCGCTCCTAGCCCCCCCCCTTTTCCAAAGGGGGGAAGAAAAAAGTGTTTCAGTAAGGCTGAAATACTTTAACCCCGCTGGGGGTCGCTCTCGTAAGTCCTAGTTTAAGCAATACGCAAAATACACGAATCCAAAGGAGTTTGCTGCCAGCAGTAAATCACTTCCAGTATCCCTTGTGCATACTCAAATAACGTTTCAGGCTCAAGGGAAGGCGGGACTCCATGCGCCCCAAGCGATAACCCAGATACTTCAACCCGGTGCGCAGTATCGCCGATGGAATCAACCAGGGTGCTTTTTTAAGCAAATAAGCCAATTCAGAACGCACAAAACGTGCCCCCTCACCTTCAGGTTTGCCAAAAGCCTTGAGCATCCAGGACTCGCGGGTATGCATCACGCCGATGTCAAAATACCGCCGAAATTCCTGAAGATAAGTGTAATCATGCGAGTGATAAACCTGCGCGTCTGCCTGATAGGCGACTTTCCACCCGGCCATCAACATCTTGGCAGCGACAATCGTGTCCTCACCGAGGATGACATTCGAAGGAAATCCGCCCACTTCCATCAGCGCCGAGCGCCGATAAGCCGCAAATGAATTGGACATGAAGGCCGCCTTGATACCCATACTGGCCGCGTCAGCAAAATCACAGACATGACTGGATGCGGGATAATTGAAAAGGCGGGCATGCGCCTCGATCGGCTCCGCCGCCGGACGAGGAAGCTGGCGGCCGTAAACCGCACCAACATCATCTGATGCAAAAACCGCAAGCAAATTAACTAGAGAGTCGGGTGAAACAAGAATCGCATCTTGTGTAAGAAAAATAATGATCTCGTATTCAGGATTGTTTTCAACGGCAAATTGCCTTGTCCCGCCATGGTTGAAATCCGCAGCAGCAATTTCATGAATAGAAAAACCAGCTTCTTGAGCGATTTTCAAAACACCTTCGGGCGAGCCAGAGTCAATCACCAACACTGAAGCCGATACAGACTGCTCACGAATGGCATCGATCCATGCCCTCCACTCACCAATATTTGGCCTATAGACGGGGGCAACAATCAGAAGGCTAAAGTCAGGCAATGGGAAATACATAGTTAACCTTACGAGCCAAACTTACCCGTTTTCCCAAGAAAGGCATCTCGAATCCCTCTGAACATCATGGCGATCTTAGCCAACCGGTCGGGGCCAAAAAGCAGCGTAAAACCGAAAATTTGTATCAGGCGGATCAAATCAATTCTGATCCAAGACCAAGGAATGTATTTACGCCGGTAAAGTAAAAAGCTATTGCGAAAAATATAGTAATAGCGAAAGGCCTTATGAACAGGTACTTCGCGCCAACGAAAAAACCAAATGCGCTTCCTGTACTCCCCAAGATCGTGCTCCATCAAAGCCTCACAATCACCGAGCAGCACATACCCCTTTGACCTCGCGCGTAAACACCATTCTGTATCAACATGGTCAATAAAGAGGGTTTCATCCATGGGGCCGACATCATCAAGGACACGAAGCGGAATCAATGAACCGGAGGTAATCAGAAAATCTGTAGAGACATAAGGTTGATTTTCTCTACAAGGAATGCGTCCAATTTTCGTTAACTCAAACTTGACATGCTCCGAAGCGACACCTTTCTGCGCGTCCACAAATCGTGGGCCAATGGCTGCAATTCTCTGGGTGTTGTCTAGACCAGAACCGAAACGAGAAGAAAGCCTCAACACCGCATTGTCCATAAATACTGAATCCTGATCCATGAGCAAGACATAATCCGCCTGTAACCGACGAGCCTGTGAAATACCTAAATTTAAAGCCGTACCTAGCCCTTGATTCTCACTTAAGGGCATACAAGTGATTTTCTTGTTGGATTCGACGAGTTGAACGATACCGCGCTGGTCTGATGAACCGTTGTCAATTAGAACTGTATGCGAAACCTGCTGGTTAAGCGCATCCAGTACAGATTTTAGTCTACAAAAATCGGGGTTATAGGTCACAACGACCGCCAGAATCTTCATTTACCTGGCACACAATCCAATGAAAAGTCTTCCCGGCTTGTAGTTAAATTAGGATTGTAAAATGGATCTGATTTTAGTGCATCGCCCCATTTGGATTGCATGAATTCAATCTCGCCCAAGAAGCGAGCTTGTTTTTCCGGACTGTCTTCGGCACCTCGGCTGATCGATTCATGGTGATACAACTCGGCATAGGGTGTCCAGAGGTTGCGGTAACCCGCTTCGCGCACCTTGAGGCAAAAATCCACATCGTTAAAAGCTACCTTGAGGTTGATTTCATCGAGACCGTCTACTTGGTCGAACACTGATTTGCGAATAATCAGGCAGGCAGCGGTTACTCCTGAAACGGTTTGTGTCAGTTTCAATCGGCTAAAGTAGCCATGATGATTGCGCCCAAAATATTTGTGTGAATGGCCGCCGACGCCACCAATGCCAATGATGATGCCTGCATGTTGAATCGTATCATTGCTGTAATAGAGTTTGGCGCCCACGCAGCCAATATCTTCCCGCACGGCGTGGCTGACCATTTCGGTGAGCCAGTCGGGGGTGATGACTTCGACATCGTTGTTAATCAAACCAATCAGGCTGCCCTTTGCGTGTTGAGCGCCAAAGTTGTTGATGGCGGAATAATTGAACGGATGGTCGTATCGCAATACTTGTACGCGCGCGTCTTCCTGCTGGATGGCGGTAAACCAGTCTAGGGTTTCTTGTTCCTCACTCCCGTTATCCAGAATAATGATTTCGTAATTGGGGTAAGTGGTTTTATCCAGAATGCTGCGCACGGCGATTTCGGTAATGGTTTTACGATCCCGGGTGGGTATGAGCAGGCTCACAAGTGGCGCGGGGTCGGGAATGGGCCAGCGCACCCGGTAGGTGTTGGGTACCAAACCCGCTTCGATGATTATTCCTGCGGGGCCGTGTTGGGCAAAGTATTCGGTTAGTGCTTTGATGCCCGCATCGGTGGTATAGGATTTTTCGCCCGAGGCCATGGCGGTAGAGCCTTCGACGGTGCGCCAGTGGTAGAGGATTTTCGGAATATGGATAATCTGTTCTGCTTTGACATGCGGTAGGCATCGCAGGAGTAAATCTTGATCCTGACTGCCTTCCACGCCGGGGCGAAAACCGCCGATTGTGTTCAGCAACGCGCGTTTATATACGCCAAGGTGGGATACATAGTTCTGTGAATAAAATAAGTCCGGGTTCCAGTCGCTTTTGAAGTGCGGGTCGCTGCGCTTGCCGTTGATGTCGATTTTGTCTTCATCGCTGTATAGGATTTGTGCCTCGGGGTGTTCGGCAATGGCGTGCGCCATGAAATACAGGGCGTAATCTGGCAGGGCGTCGTCGTGATCCAGCAGGGCAACATAGTCGCCCGTAGCCAGTGCCAATGCACTGTTGGATGCGCGGGAGATGTGGCCGTTTTGTTCTCTGAACACCACTTTGATGCGCGGGTCGCGTTTTTGGTATTCGGTGAGAACTTTGCGCACATGCGGTTCAGTAGATTTATCATCGGCAATGCACAGTTCCCAATGCGGATAGGATTGCGCGAGCACGGAGTCGATACATAACCGTAGGTATTTCTCTGGTGTGTTGTATACAGGGGTAATAATAGAAATCAAAGGCTTTGATTTCATTGCCCTAACAACATCATCCACCTCTTTCCGTGACGGCAGGGATGGTTGCTCAACAAATTGAATCCAACGCTGATACGCATCCGTCTGAGGCTGACAATCAACGAAGGGCCCCTTCTCAGTCAACCAAGCTCGATAAGCAGCCGTTTTTTTGAATAAAAATGAAAAATTAACGAATAAAAACGACTTAATACGACGCTTCGCTGCTTGGCTTAATGGTAATTGGCGCCATAAAATTCGCGCAGGATCAGAAAAAAAGTGCCGCCCAATGCGCAAGGGCTTCGTTATTCGCCAGGATCGACTGTGCACTATCGAATGAAAATTATCTTGCGCCTGAGCCAGTTCCCCTTGGGTTTGAGCCAGTTCCCCTTGGGTTTGAGCCAGTTCCCCTTGGGTTTGAGCCAGTTCCCCTTGGGTTTGAGCCAGTTCCCCT
>NCKC01000010.1:49854-51412 GCA_002282715.1 Halothiobacillus sp. 15-55-196
CTTGGGTTTGAGCCAGTTCCCCTTGGGTTTGAGCCAGTTCCCCTTGGGTTTGAGCCAGTTCCCCTTGGGTTTGAGCCAGTTCCCCTTGGGTTTGAGCCAACGCCCTTTCGAGGTTTGTGATATGGGGTTTTAGGTTCAGCTTCAGTTCATAACGATCAGATTGTCGGGCACCTAGTTCAGCAAAATAGTCGCGCAGGGTTTTCTTTTCGCTTGCATTGGGAACAAGCCATTTTAATTCGTTTGATTCCACACCATCATTCAGATGCAAAACACCAAGGCCATGAGAATGGATAAACTCCATATTGTTGGGATAAATTGCCTGAAGCTCTTCCCATAGCTTCCAAACACCAAATCCTCGCTCTTTAACGTTTGTGTCGTGAAAAAGGACAACTGCTGCCGCTGCAAGTTTTGGCAGCCATGTTTCAAAATCATGTTTTACGGCCTCATAGGTGTGCAGCCCATCGATATGCAGTAGCTCAATCGAGCCATCTGTAAAATAGTGCACTGCATCATCAAATGTCATTCGCAATAGGCGGGAGCAACCGGCGTAAAGCGCTTGATTATGCGTATTGACCCTTGAAAAAACATCATCACCGTAATAACCCGCATGTTCATCGCCCTGCCAAGTGTCTACGGCATAACACTTCGTTGATAAACCATTTTCTTTAACAGATTGGCAGAATGAAAAATAAGAGTTCCCTGTGTGCGTTCCAAGCTCAACAAATACTTTCGGAGCGATTTCCTGTATCAACCATGCCGCAAATGGCAGGTGTCCAACCCAAGCATTTGGCTCTTCAAGAGATTGGGGAGTGAATGCAGCAGCGCGCAATAGTTTTTCTTGATTCATTTTAATTTCTGAATTTGGGTTAATTAAAATATTCAGCTTCATTAAGTGATTTGCCCTGCGCATCTTTCACAGACAGCGAAGGCGCTTCGCTTATCGGCCATTGAATGCCTATTGAAGAATCATTCCACCGAATGCAGCGCTCATATTCTGGTGCATAGTAATCTGTGGTTTTATATAAAAAATCTGCCGTATCGCTTAACACCAAAAACCCATGAGCAAAGCCTGCGGGCACCCAGAGCTGGCGATGGTTTTCTGCGGAAAGCTCCACGCCCACCCATTGCCCGAAGGTGGGGGAGCTTTTGCGAATATCGACCGCCACATCGAACACAGCGCCGGATACCACCCGCACGAGCTTGCCCTGCGGTTGTTGCACTTGATAATGCAGGCCGCGCAGCACGCCTTTGGTAGAGCGGGAGTGGTTGTCTTGCACAAATTGCACATTTAACCCCGTCGCCTCGGCAAATTTGCGGGCATTGAAGCTTTCCATAAAAAAGCCGCGCTCGTCGCCAAATACTTTGGGTTCGAGGATCAATACTTCTGGAATAGCGGTTGGGGTTACTTTCATCAAAACACCCGTTCTTTGAGAATTTGCTGTAAAAACTGACCATAACCGCTTTTGGCGAGTGGTTTTGCCAAGGCTTCGAGCTCGCTATCTGTTATCCACTGCTGCCGCCAGGCGATTTCTTCGGGGCAGGCGATTTTCAGGCCTTG
>NCKC01000091.1 GCA_002282715.1 Halothiobacillus sp. 15-55-196
CCAACAGTCGTACAACAAGAAAACCTCGACGCATAAATCACTCCCGCTCAACCATTTTATTTGTGTGACGATTATAGTCACTCCGAGCCAGAACATCCCGCCCAGAACATCCCATCGATGGCCGTTCTTGGGTACCATAGAGCCCATTGTTTACTGGAGAATGCCCCATGACGCCTACCGCCCCTTCCGTTGATCTGATTCGCATCGCCACGCGTGAAAGCCCACTGGCGATGTGGCAGACCGAGTTTGTGGCGGACGAATTGCGGCGATTGCACCCGGGACTTCGGGTAGAGCTGGTGAGCATGACCACGAAAGGCGATCAGCTACTCGACAGCCCGCTCGCCAAGATCGGCGGCAAGGGCTTGTTTGTCAAAGAGCTGGAGCTAGCACTCATGGATGGCCGCGCGGATATCGCCGTGCATTCCATGAAAGACGTACCCATGCGCTTCCCCGATGGGCTGGAACTGATCGCCATCCTTGAGGGGCACGATCCCCGCGATGCCTTTGTTTCAAACGAGTACGAATCGCTGGCCGCACTCCCTGCCGGTGCG
Source organism: Halothiobacillus sp. 15-55-196 (assembly GCA_002282715.1). Classification (GTDB taxonomy): domain Bacteria; phylum Pseudomonadota; class Gammaproteobacteria; order Halothiobacillales; family Halothiobacillaceae; genus Halothiobacillus. The sequence continues at coordinate 552 of NCKC01000091.1, forward strand.
GTGGTCGGTACCTCAAGCCTGCGACGGGAAACCCAGATCCGCTCGCGTTATCCGCAGTTGGAAATCAAAATGCTGCGTGGCAATATTCAGTCACGCATGGCCAAACTCGACCGCGGAGATTACGACGCGATCATTCTCGCCGCCGCCGGCCTCAAGCGCATGGGCTACGATGCCCGCATCCGTGCCGAACTGAGCCCGGAAGAATCACTGCCCTCTGTCGGTCAAGGCGCACTGGGCATCGAGGCACGGTCGGATGATGCCGCCATCCACGCCCTTATTGCACCACTGATTCATGCCGCAACCACCACCCGCGTGCTGGCTGAGCGTGCGTTTAACACCCGTTTGAACGGCGGCTGCCAGGTACCCATCGGCGGGTATGCCATGTTGCAGGACGACGGCAATCTGTGGCTTCGCGGCATGGTCGGGCGCCCGGATGGCACACTCACCTTGCGCGATGAAATCACGGGCAAAGCCACCGAAGGCGAAGCATTGGGCGTTGCACTGGCTGAACGGATGCTGGCCGCAGGGGCAGACAAAATCCTGGCCGAAGTTGGTATTCATGCTGATCCGGCCTGATCTCACCTGACTCATCATCATTTCAAACCATGTGTACCATCAACCCCACAACGAAGAAACGATGACCAGCGGCTCGCCACTCACCATCGGATTGACCCGCCCCGATGGTGCCAATGACGAACTGGCCAAAGCCATATCGAGCCTGTTGCCGGATGCAACCTTGCTCAACTGGCCACTGCTGACCTTCGCGCCGATACCCGAGCGACAAAAAGCACTGTCGGCCATGGCTCGCATTACCGCAGGTGACTGGGCCATCTTCGTCAGCCCACGTGCGGTTTGTTTCGCCCATGATCTGCACGATCTCACCGCGCTACCCGATCTTCATTGGGCCGCCGTGGGCGATACAACGACCGCCGCCATCCAATCTCTATTTTCAGACCCGCCTCAGGTTCATCGCCCGTCCAGCACTCAGGATTCCGAAGGTCTGCTGGCCAGCCTGCCGATCGAGGCGATGCGTGGACACACCGTCTGGCTGTTCCGTGGCCAGACCGGACGCGAGACGCTGGCAGACACCCTGAGGCAGAACAGCATTACCGTCATCCCCGTTCCGGTGTATCGCCGAAACTGCACCCGTCGACCGGCGCATTTGTCGGCTTTACCCTCGACCTGGGTGATCACCGCCCCCGAATCGCTCCGATGCCTGCGCCAGCTGGCCGACACCCTGGAATCTGCCGAAGATCGCGCGAGACTGTTACACTGCAACCTCGTTGTCATCAACGCACGAACAGAAGCCCGCGCGCGGTCGCTGGGCTTTACAGGAGCCATCGTGCGTGCCGAAGCCCCCGATGATGCGGCCTTGGCGCGTGCTTGCGTCGTTTTCAAGCAGGATTAGCGCATGACCCAGAAAAAACAGCATCCCGATGCCCCGCCCATTCCGGCAGAAGATATTTCGCCTCAAATGCAAGAAGCCAATGACGTTATCGACGAGGGTGCGCCGATGCCACCGGAGGAAGCGGCTGTTGTCGTTCGTCGTGCCTATGGCTACTGGTTACTGACTTTGTTCATCGTTTTCACCGGCTCGCTGGTCAGCGTCTCCTGGTACGGCTGGAAACTATTCCAGACCAATGCCGGCCGCTTGGACAGCCTGATGGCGACCCAGCACACAGATCAACGCACGCTGAGTGCGTCTCTAAAGGACACTCAAGGCAAACTGGCACAGTTGAATGAACAACTGACGGCCCAAGAGAAAAAAACGGGCGCGCAGCTTGCCCAAACCCAAACAGAAACTCAGCAGGCAACGAAGGCACTGCAAGGCCGATTGACAGCAGTCGAGAAAAACTTGGCTGGCATCCAAAACCGTCTGGGGCAAGGCGAACGCGCCTGGAAGGCCGCTGAAATAGGTTTCCTGCTTACCCGTGCCCAGGAACGCCTGAGTATCGCTCAGGATCCTGCCGGAGCGGCTGTCGCACTCAAACTGGCCGATCAGCGTCTGGCCGCACTCGCCCTGCCGCAAATCCTACCTGTTCGCGCAGCAATAAGCGATGCGCTGGTTGGACTGCGCAAAGCAGATGATTTTGATGCCGTCGGCATGGCACTGAGCCTGCGGCGCGCGGGAGAAAATATCTCAAACTGGCCATTGATCGGCACCCAACCTGAATCCACCGCAACAGCACCCAAGGTCACGGCTGCGGCAGAAGGCACGGCGAGCAACATTTCAGCGACCGAGCCTTGGTATATTCGCTGGCCGCAGTTCGTCTGGCGCCCTGTTTCCGAATGGTTCAGCCGCCAATTCACGTTGACCCGCAGCGACGAACCCGTCAAGGCGAGCGCGCGCGTCAGCGACGATCGTGAAACCCGACTCTGGCTGACGGCAGTCCGCGAAGGTCTACTCTCGCGCGACATGCACCGGATGATGCCGTCCATCATTGAGGCACAAGAGTGGATCACAAAGCATTACGCGACCGATGCGCCTGACGTCCACCACACGCTGGCAGAACTCAAACAAACCC
>NCKC01000092.1:0-3072 GCA_002282715.1 Halothiobacillus sp. 15-55-196
GGGCGTGGTGGCGCATCTTGATGGTTGCCTCACCTGCCGCGCCTGCGAATCGGTTTGCCCTTCGCTCGTTCACTATGGCGAACTGATCGACGAGGTTCGCGACGCACTGGCACACGATGAGTTCGCATCAGCGACAGCCAACACACGACCGCGAGCCGCCTCCAAACGCTGGGCTTGGCTGCGTCACCATGTGTTGAGTCAGCGACGGGTCTTCGGCGCAATTTGGACTGCGCTCTCCCTGCTTGACCGATTAAAGGTAACCAACATGATTCGGCGCTTTGGCGGACGAATGGGGCAAATCCTGCCGCCCGTTCTTCCCAGGCGATTCCGTCCGAATGGCAGGATAAGCACCGCCCCTGCGCCAGAGGCCACGACCAAAACCGTCGGGCTTTTCATCGGCTGCACCGGCGAGTCATTAAACAGTGATGCCGTGCGTGCCAGCATCAAAGTGCTCAATGCCTTGGGTTATGCGGTGGAGATACCCACCGCTCAAGTTTGCTGCGGCGCCATGCACCAACACGGCGGCGACATCTCGGAGGCTACCCGTCTGCGTGCGGCAAACCGCACGGCATTTGCTGACAGGAACTTGAGCGCCATCGTCGTCATAGGCACTGCCTGCGCCAGCGAACTTCAGCGAGAGCAAAATAATGTGCCCTTTGTGGAAATCACCGATTTCCTCGCCCAAGTTCCCGATGACCAATGGCCATCTTTGCAACCGATCCCGGCGCGCGTGGCCATTCATTTGCCCTGCAGCCAGACCCGCGTGCTCAAACAACCTCGCAGCACCGAGCGACTGCTGCAAAGAATCCCGGAGTTGAATCTCGTACCACTGGCCACCAATGACCGCTGCTGTGGGGCGGCCGGAATGCATGTATTAATGTATCCCAATCAGGCCGACGCACTGCGCGCACCGAAACTCGAAGAAATTGAACAACTGAATCCGGATTTCGTGGTTTCGGCCAATATTGGCTGCGCGACACATATCGCTGTCGGGCTGGCTTCACCCGTTTTGCATCCGGTGGAACTCATCGCCAAATCACTGACAACCACTCATCGTGAAGTACGGTAAATGGTAGCGATAGAGCCATGCAGAAATAGAGGGCAAACACGCATAAAACCATACAATTGCAGCATTGAATTCACTCTAGCGGCCATGTAGTGTTACTGACAAGTTGACACATCGGAGGCAAAGCATCGTGTCTGATCACAACACTCGCTTCACGACCGCTCGCACCAAAACAAATCATTGCGGATTTGCAGCCTTAGTTGACACCGCACGTGATCCCCTTGTTCTGATCGACAAGAATTATCAAATCATTGCGGCTAATGCGGCCTACACCGACATTCATGGTATTTCATCAGAGCAAGTCATCGGACGTACCTGCTATCAGGTCTCCCATGGTCGTAATCGGCCATGTCATGAGTTTGGCGATGATTGCCCGCATCAACAGGTATTCAAACAGCACCGCTGCCATGAAGTGCAACATCAGCACTGCGATGGTCATGGTGGTTATGAACGTGTACGAATTCATGGGCAGATCATTCCGCTGGACAATGGTGAGTATTTGCTGGCCGAGCGCGTAACAAAAGTTGACACTCAAAACGAACCAACCAACATCGATTCAGCACTGCAATCCGATCAGCCGCCTCAAACCAGCTCAGAGTGGATACCCTCACTTTCACCGCGCTCTCAAAAAGTATTTCATCAACTTGATATGGCGGCACGGTCGGACGCTCCTATCCTCTTGCTTGGTGAAAGCGGAGTCGGCAAAGAAATGGCCGCCTGCTATGTCCATCGACACAGCCAGCGCCATCGCGCGCAAATGGTTACCATTGATTGCACAACGCTCACAGAGTCCTTGTTCGAAGCCGAATTATTCGGCCATGAGGCCGGGGCATACACTGGCGCCAACCATCAAATACAAGGCCTGATCGAGCAGGCACAGGGCGGTACTCTTTTTCTGGATGAAATTGGCGAACTATCCATGCCCATGCAGGCAAAGTTACTGCGTTTACTCGAACAACGCCGTATCCGTCGGGTAGGGGGCCGTCGCGATATCGAAGTCGATTTTCGGGTCATTGCCGCCACCAACCGGGATCTTGAAGAATCCGTCGAGCAAGGCCAAGTCAGAGCCGATCTCTATTATCGACTGGCATGTATCAGCATGACTATTCCCTGTCTGCGCGACCGCACTGAGGACATTCTCCCACTGGCACAATACTTCATAGAGCAGATAAATAAAAAAAGCGGACGGCAGTGCTGTCTTTCCGCAAATGCCATAGAAAAATTGCAACAACATGATTTTCCAGGAAATATACGAGAACTAAAAAATCGGGTGCAACGCGCGATCACCTTGGCCGAGACCACACATATCGAGCCTCATCACCTGGGATTTGAAACACAGATCTTACCGAACAACAAAGCCCCGAGCATGGGCAGCGCAAGACAGCCACAGGAACAGCCACAGGACGAATACACGCCGACTTCTTTGGCTGAACAGGAACATCTGTTGATTAATCGACTACTGAAGGCCTTTAGTGGTCACCGCAGAAAAGTCGCTGAGGCATTGGGTATCAGCGAGCGCACACTCTATCGAAAATTGAAAAAACATAAGGCCACTTAAGGGCACTTCGAAAAACCCCATCCTTGGGATTTTTTAAGGACGTTCGTCGCGGGAAACCAATATCGTTGCTGGGAGCAACTATGAAACGATTTGCGTTTCCCAAAGGGCTGGGCACATGGATGTATCCAGCCATAACCAACCCTCTCTATTTCAATCGCTTTCGTGATTTCACGGCACCACGCCTATTATGTGGTGCACGGGCGGCTCGAAAGGTTTTTTGAGGCACTCTTAAGGAGCCTCTGCACGAATCGCTCTTCAAGCGCTTGCATGATTGTGCAGTGCCACTTCCTTGTGGCACACGGGCAAGAAAAGTTTTTCATGCCTACTAATTCAAAAATAGACTAATTCAGTCTTTCTTTATGCCAACTTATGTCATGTTGTCATGTCGCATTGTCATGACAATGCGATTAAAGCAGATAATATGCAGTCAACCAATTGATTTATATCG
>NCKC01000092.1:3132-4422 GCA_002282715.1 Halothiobacillus sp. 15-55-196
CAAAAAAAGAAGCAGCAGCGAGCACGATGAGTGCTGCCTCAGTCCATCCCGATGCCGCAATGGATATACCCAAAGCAAAAGGTCAGCGGACTGTCATTATCGGCGGTGGGGTTTCCGGTCTGACGATCGCTCGATACCTGCGTCAAGCAGCGCCGGATATGCAAGTCGTCTTGCTGGAGCGCAATGCCACCTATCAGTTCTGCCCGCTCAGCAATCTCTACATGGTCGGCGGGATGGACTTGAATTATTTCTGTCGCAGCTACCTGGATGCTGCGAAAAATGGCGGTTATCTTTATGCTCAATCCACCGTCTATGACGCCGATCTTGAAAACAAGATGGTGTACACCGACCAAGGAAAAATCGGCTACGACTGGCTGGTTATCGCACCGGGTATTGATTACAACTACACCTCGATCGGCGTAAAAGACCCAGAAGAAGAATACATCCTGCGGCAAAATTACCCAGCGGGTTTCATGCCCGGTTCAGAGCATATTTCCTTGAAGCACAAATTAGAAAACTTCAAAGGCGGTATTTGGCTCAATACGACACCTGCCGGGAATTATCGCTGCCTGCCCGCGCCCTATGAACGCACTTGTCTTGTTGCCGACTTTATGAAAAAGCACAAAATCAAGGGCAAGGTCATTCATTTGGATGCGAACCCGGACATCACCATCAAGAAAAAGGGTTTCCATGCGGCCTTCAACGAGCTTTACAAAGATTACGTGGAATACATTCCAAACTTTGATTTCCAATCCGTGGATGTTGCGAAAAAAACCATCAGCTCATCGTTTGACACAATTCATTTCGATGATGCCGCCATTTATCCCCGCGTCAGAGCATCGAAACTGATTGAGAAACTCGGCATCAACAAGCCGGGCGATTTGCAATTTGAAGCCGATATCGACCCGTATACTTACGCAGTCAAGGGACACCCTGATGTATTTGTGACAGGGGATTCTCGCTGGATGCCTTATTCAAAAAGCGCCAATACCGCCAACTCAGAAGGCCACTTTGTCGCTCAGGTCATTGCCAACCGCGCCAAGGGCAAAGATACGCCCTGGATCAGCCCACATACCATTTGTTTCTCAATGGTTGAATACGGACCAGTCGAGTCGATCTCCGTCTCAGCACAGTACGCGTATAACAAGAAAAAAGGTGCTTTCGAATTCGCGAATGTCCAACTAATCGAGAAATGGAGCAAGGCACTGGGTGATGGCACCATTGCCTGGGGCGAATCCATTTTAGGTGATATTTCTGGTAATCAGGGAAAAGCGTAAAAACACATAGGGG
>NCKC01000093.1 GCA_002282715.1 Halothiobacillus sp. 15-55-196
GCCGTCAGCGCCTTGCCGCGTTTACCCGCGCCTTCAATGCGCCCCAAGGTAATCGGATATTCCCGCCGAACGCGCGAACCGGCCACCACACCCCATCCGGCAGCAGCCAAGGCAGGATCGATATGTTCGGCGCGGGTTTCGGCTTCGTTCACCGGATCAGCCTCCTTGCATGCAGATTCGGTGTTAATGGGGCGTTAGATCACGCCCAGCGGGGGTTTGCTTTGATCAGCTTGCGCCTGAACCTTGCGGTGGGCAGCTTCTTTGATGACCTGTTGCTGGCGTTCGGTAGCTTCTTTGAGCACACCGGCATAAACACGCTTCTTCTGCTCGGAAGACGCATTACGAATAAAGTCCGAAAATGGCGTTGACTCTACCGGGTGCGATTTTTTCAGGAAACTCAGCATAGTATTCAGCTCTTATCTAGCACTTGGAGATGCCTAAAAGGCGCTCAAGGGAGGAAACATCGTATTTTTCGGGAATATGGTTGTCAACGTTATCCACATTGTCTTTGTAGACGCGCGTCGATCCATCAATGTTCTTGAACAATAGGTCAACGCGAATTTTTTTACCATAAATTTGTTTGAGATGATTAACCACTTGCCGAGAAGAAAAATACTGCTCAATAAAAGTCTCTGGCAAAATGCGTCGGCCTTCCATCGCTTCTCGTGCCTGCACAAACACCCATGCTTGGGCGGGATCTTGATACACATACAGAATCTGTACGAGACGATGTTTACCCAAGGCCCTCTGAATGTTTTTATCCGCTACCTTGAAGCTCGATAGCGTGCCATCCAGAAGGAAGCTCTGCTCTTTTTTGAACGCCTCATCAAGAATACGATCCACCACGCGGGCCACCGCTTTCTGAAATAACCAAGCATTACCGCCGGTGTAGGCGGGAAACTCGTGGCGCAGTTCATCGGGGTCAATGCGTAGAATCTTGAAACCATCATTGGCTTCGAAGGCGCCAAGGAGTGCTTGTGATGTTTCTGTTTTGCCCGCCCCCGGCGAACCAGCCATAAACACCGATACGGGATTGGCCTCGGGGGGATGTAAATCAAGAGCGGTCAGTTTTTTGGCAATCTCCGCACGATGCTGCTTGGCATAAGCGATGGCCTCATTTTCAATTCGCTGCTCTTCGTCTGACTTGACCATGCCCGCCCCTATAATTGTCCACTGAAAGCCTGGTGCAGCAGGGATTTTTTCAGCTCGTCGAGGGCGGCGAGTTTTTGTTGGTAGAGGGATTCGAGGCGTTGGGTTTCTGCGGCCAGAGCATCAAGTTTGGCCACGATTAGTTTTTGCTCCGCAATCGGCGGAAAAGGAAACCGTTCGTTTTCAAAAGTGCCCATATTAATGTTGGCCTGTGCACTTCCTTTACCCAGCGATTGGAGACGAACCTTAAATGACTGAAGTAAATACTCAATGAAATCGACATCTGCTTCCTTGGGGTTGGCAACAACACCAATCACGCTATCAGGAAAACACGCATCGAAACCAAGAATTGCTGTTTCCGCAATGTTCGCCGCGATGGTGATGCAGATTGTACCTTTCGGCCATAGCCTGCTTTGAGCAAGACCAGCCTCGTTGTAAGTTTGCGAAAAATCCGTAATGACATGCTCTGCATTGCGAATGTCACCTGTTTGGACAAAAGGATATTCCCCGCCGTAAAGGTGAGGTGCATTTCTTGGACGATGTCTTGATTTGCCTCGGCCAAAGGTAGTTGCCACCTCTTCCAAGGTTTTCTCCACCCACCCCTCACCCCGCTGCGTGAACACGGATTGCAGGTGGCTTTCAAACAAGGCGCGGGCGTTCTGGCGGTTCTGTTCGGCATTGGCGCGGGCTTTGGCGATGCCACTAAAGGCTTCGTCGAGGATGGCGACAATGCGGTGTTGTTCGGGGAGTGGGGGAACAGGAATCGAGATACTTAGTAACTCAGACTTCACCAAGCTCGGGATTGTTGTTCCACGGTTAAGCGCGCTGAAATCGAAAGACAGGCAGTAGTAATAAAGTAATTTGCTATCTAGGCCAGGCTTAGCGGAAAAACCGAATGCAGTGTCAACGTTCCAAAACCGTGTTTCGACATAAATCGGGCTGTTGATATTTCCTTTTCTTCCAACAATGATTGTTCCAGCCTCACAAATATAGGAATTTGCGTATCCCATCAAATTGCCAGCACTGCCATAAATGGGATATTCACCACTATCTGACTCAACTTCCTTCTGATTTCTTCCGTTTTTAATATCCAAAACATCGGAAAAACTCTTGGTGTGCCACCCCGCCTTCATAGCAGCCCCTCCTCTTCGTCATTCCCGCGTAGGCGGGAATCCAGCGGCTTTGAGACAACGGCGTTCTCGTTTTTCTGGATTCCCGCCTGCGTGGGAATGACGGTTTGGGGTGCGGGAATGATGGCGGGAATGTTGGTGGATGTTTCGGTTCCGAGGATTTCCGGCCAGAGGTCACGCCAATCCGGGTTGGTTTTTTCTATGGTTGCCAACTTCCATTTGCGCAGCCATTTTTTCATGGCTTTTTCTCTGCCGATGGCGCTTTCCATGGTTTCATGCTGTTCGTACCACACCAGGGTTTTAACGTCATATTGCTTGGTAAAGCCTTCCGCGAGGCCCTCTCGATGTTGCCAGACACGTTGAATCAGATTGGAGGTAACTCCTATGTAAAGCGTACCGTTGCGCTGGCTGGCAAGCATGTAGACCGCTGGGGATTTCATCGTTGTGCCTTGCTCTTTTCAAGCACACCAGCACCGTAGCTGTTATTCCTGCCCTCGATAAAAACATTCGAGGGCAAGCTGCGGGAATGTAGCTCTTTGCACAAATTCTGGATTCCCGCCTGCGCGGGAATGACGGTAGAGGGTGCGGGAATGACGGTAGAGGGTGCGGGAATGACGGCTGGGTGTGACGGAATGACGGGATTGGGGGTCATAGCAATTCCCTGATCTTCGCCAGCACACCCGCACTTTCCGCATCCAG
>NCKC01000011.1 GCA_002282715.1 Halothiobacillus sp. 15-55-196
CGACAGCGAACTTAACCTCTCACTGCTCGGCACGGACCCGGCGAGTCGGGCCGCGATCGACACCGTTCGACGACGTCTTCTGGCGGAACATCTGGGCACCTCGATCGAGGATGTCGCACAGACAGAACAGCGCACCGGTTCGCTGATCCAGACCATCGATGCCCTCAACCGGCCGCAGGAGGCTGATCGCTGGCTCGAACCCCTGGCGATCACGATGGATGAGTCCCTGGAGCGGCAGGTGCCCGATGCCGCGGTCATCGATCCCGAACGGCCGCTGCCGCCGGACGAGCTGATCGATTTGTTTATCGAGTCCGAATACCGCCGCCCGTTGGGCAGGCGAGCACTCGGCATGGCCGTGCTCATCGCCGGTATGCTGGTGCTCGCGCTGATCTGGCGGTTCACACCGTTGCAACAATTTCTGGAGCCGCGCGCGCTTCTGGCGCATCTTTACACGTTTCGCACCGAAAGCTGGGGGCCAGTGGCCGCCTTTGGCCTGTTTGTGGTTGCATCGGTCGCGGGTGTGCCAATCACACCGCTGGTGATCGCCACGGGGTTGATTTTCGGTGCCTGGACGGGGTTTGGTATTGCCTTTATCGGGGCCGTGCTGGCGGCCGTGCTGGGCTTTGTCATCGGTCAGTTGCTGGGGGCCGGGACCATGCGCCGACTGGCGGGCTCGAAACTCGATCGCATCAGCCGACGCCTTGCCCGCAAAGGGATTCTCACCGTCTTCTCCCTGCGCCTGCTGCCCATCGCACCGTTTGCGCTGATCAATCTGGTCGCCGGTGCCTCGCGACTGAAATTCCGGGACTTTCTCATCGGCAGTCTGGCGGGCTTGTTTCCGGGCACCTTTGCGCTGACCTTCTTTTCCCATCAGCTTCTTGAAACGATCCGACACCCCAGCCTGGCCACCACAGGGCTTTTGCTGTTGATGGCAAGTGTGTTTGTCGCGATCGGCTGGGGGCTCTCCTATCTGCTCGCGCAGCGTAACCAAGCCTCCGGTTCGTGATGCTCACGGTCGCCACCTGGAATATCCATGCGGGGATCGGTCGGGATCGTCGCCTTGATCTGGCGCGTATCTGGCGCGTCATCGAACTGATCGATGCCGATCTGATCGGTCTGCAGGAAGTCGTGCTGACCGATCTGCACGACGATCTGCTGATCCGGTGGGCGCAGGCCGCAGGCTATGCGACTCACTTTGTGACCACGCGTGCCGGCCCGCTGCCCGGCAGCTATTTTGGCAACATGCTGCTCAGCCGCCTGCCGCTGACCGAACACCCCGCTCTCGACATCTCCGTGCCCGGCCGCGAGCGCCGTCAATTGCTGTGTGCCGAGGTGACGCATCAGTCCCAACGATTGGCCATCTGGGTGGCGCATCTGGGGCTGAAAAGATGGGAACGCAGGTATCAGGCCGAACGCATCCATGCCCACGCCCATCGCGCAGGTGATTACCCGACCCATCGTCTCCTGATCGGCGATTTCAATGAATGGTGGCCCGGCCGGGGTACTCTCAGGACGCTGCATCAATCATTCCGCCGCTTGAACACACCGGCCAGCTTTCCGGCTCACCGTCCGTTCATGGCGCTGGACGCCATCTGGCTGGCCGGCACGAGTGAGTTCATTCGCCAAGAAGCCATCGATCATCCCCTGGTGCGTATCGCCTCCGATCACCGCCCGATCCGGGCGAAGATTGCACTTGACGGCTCAGAGAAACCCGGCACACATGCATGACCGTTTCTGGATGCGAATTGGGGCGGTTTCTGGATGCGAATTGGGGCGCCTCGAAAAACCTTTCGAGGTGCCCATGCACCACATGGACGTGGTGCCGCGCAATATTGCGAAGCTGACGCAATCTCGCATAAGCGATTGAAATAGCGTGAGTTCGTCGCGATTTTCCCACAACGAACGTCCTCGAAAAATCCCATGGATAGGGTTTTTCGAGGTGCCCTTCAATGTTTCCAATCTCACCTGGGGTGGCATGCATCGAATTTGATTTCTGGCGCCCGCCACTCTGCCTTTCGATCCGAGGTAATTCAGGCCTTTTTACTTCCCACTAACAAGAGCACGCCGCCAAGGACAATCGCGCCAATACCCACCCAAACGGGGACATTGACGGTTTGCTTGTCCTTGATCGACAACTCAATAGGCCCAACTTTGGCTTCGTGGGTGTCCTTGGTATAGCTGAAACTTCCGTAGGCCAATCCGAGGCTTCCGGCAATAATCAATGCAATTGCTGCGATTCTTATAGCGTCCATTTCAATTTCCTTCTATTTAGAAAACATACTAATCCGAACTCTCGACACCTCAGGATCATCGATCCAGGCAAGATGCCCTTACTCAACTTAACACAACCCAGTCAAGCACTAGGGAAGTGCTGATTTATTCAGTGCTTCCCGCTTGGAGCAGGATGCCCCAACACGAACAAAGACGTCAGTCTTTGATTCGTGAGCGCCATCGCGGGCGTGTACCGCGATGAGCGAGCTGATTTATTCCAAGGATGGAATAAATCAGCATTTAACTAGTTTAATTTCTTCACCGCCCGCCTCTTCCGCCGGTTGGTTTTCGCCCTGCACCTGGTTTGGCCGCCGGTCGGGCCGACAGGGCGCTTTTACGACTGTTTGCCTTGGCTACGGTTTTGGGTGCGGCGGCTTTGGCTGCCGGACGAGCCGTATTTTTTGCTGCGCCTTTGGCCAAGTTTCTGGCTGTAGTTTTGGTGGTTTTGGCCGCTGGTTTCCCCGCTTTGACCGCTGTCGCGGGCGGCGTATTGCTCGATGCAGCCTCGTCGCGTGCGCGCCGTTCGGCATTGGCAGCCGATTTGCGCTTCATGCCCGCAATCTGGCGTTCTTCCTTCTTGGCCTTGAAGCGTTGCAGCGGCGTGCGGATATCGTATTTGCCTTCATAGGGGTTGCTGTCGGTGCGGAATTCCAGCCGGATCGGGGTGCCCATGAGTTGGAATTCCTTGCGGAACCAGCCCTCGAGGTAACGCGAATAGTTGCCCGGCAATCGGTCGGTTTGCTTACCGTGGATGACAATGATCGGCGGGTTGCTGCCCCCTTGATGGGCATAACGCAGCTTGATGCGGCGGCCGTGAATCAATGGTGGTTGATGCGCGAACACAGCGGCTTCCAGCGAGCGGGTGAGCACATTGGTGCTGATGTCGCGCATGGCGGCCAAGTAAGCCTTGTCCACGCTTTCGAACAAATGCCCCACGCCGGTGCCGTGCAAGGCCGAGATGAAGTGCATCTCAGCGTAGTTGATGAAATCGAGCCTCAGGTCGATCTGCCGTTTGACCTCGGCGCGCGCGTAGTCGGTCAGGTTGTCCCATTTGTTGATGGCGATAACGAGTGCGCGGCCCCGATCATGGATGAAGCCGAGCAGATGCTGATCCTGTTCGCTGATGCCTTCGTGGGCGTCGCAGACCAAAATGACCACATTGGCCGCTTCAATCGCTTGCAGGGTTTTGACGATGCTGAATTTCTCGATCATCTCGTTGACGCGCGCCCGGCGGCGCACGCCCGCGGTGTCGATCAGCGTGTATGCCTTGCCGTTCTGCTCGAAGGGAATGTAGATGCTGTCGCGCGTGGTGCCGGGTTGATCGAAGGCCAACACGCGATCTTCGCCGAGCAGGCGATTGGTGAGCGTGGATTTGCCGACGTTCGGTCGCCCGATCAGCGCCACGCGAATGGTTTTTTCGTCGTATTCCGGCTCTTCATCCATCACGGCCAATTTATCGGCCAGTTTCACCACAACCGCATCCCACAAGGCGCTGATCCCGCGACCGTGTGATGCCGTGGTGAACACCGGTTCGCCCAGGCCGAGGCGCGCGAATTCGGCCTGCACCAGCGATTCATCCACACCATCGACCTTGTTGACCACGAGCTGGATCGGCTTGCTCGAACGGCGCAGTTTCTCGGCAATTTCCTGATCGGCCACGGTCAGGCCCGCACGCGCATCGACCATGAACACCACGCAGTCGGCTTCCTCGATTGCCGCCCAGGCCTGATCCTGCATCAATGCCTCGATACCGCCGCGCTCGCCGGTCAGACCGCCGGTGTCGATCACGATGAAGTCGCGTCCTTCGTGTTCGGCCGAACCGTACTGGCGATCCCGCGTCAGACCGGCGTAATCGGCCACCAGCGCCGCGCGCGACCGCGTCATCTGGTTGAACAGGGTAGACTTGCCGACATTGGGCCGTCCGACTAAAGCAATCACAGGTTTCATGGGGAATCCATCAATCTCGCCAGGCACATTCGGGCCGAATCATGCCGCGTTCGATTACGCCCATGATCCGGATATTGCGCGCGATTATCGCAGCCTTGGGCAAATAATGCTGAATTATCCTTGCCCTGCGTTTCCATTTGCCTATCGCCTACTGACTTGGGTGGATTAACGCCGCCCCACCCAAACTTGTTGCGCATTGACGAACATCTTGATGCCGTGCGCGCCGAATTCACCACCATAACCGGAGCGTTTGGTACCGACACTCGGCAGGCGCGGATCGGTTTGCCCATTTCCTCGACCATGGGTATGGCCAGCGATTCGACTTCTGCCCGCATGATCTGTGCGACGCGGCGCAGCAATTCGACACGCGTTTCCATGCTGGTTTTGCGCCAGCGTGTGTACGCCGCAGCTGAGGCGGATATGACAGCATCACGCTTGGTGGCGTTAAAGAACGGATATGAATGCAGCGGTTGTGCGGTGGTCGGGTTAATCACTTGAAAACTCATGCGGCTTCACGCTCCTTTTTACCGGTCGAGCGGCTCTTCGGCGACACGCTATCGGTGAACGTCGATAAGACGCACAAATTCATCCGCAAACCGATACAGCCAGCACCCACGACAGCCAGCACTTCGAGGCGGTGATCGATCCGGCCAACACAAACAGGGCGGTTTATGCCGATCGGGGTTACCCCTCAGCGGAGTGGGAAGCCTGGCTCAAAGCGAACGGCTACCGTAACTGGATCCAAGGCAAAGGCCATCGGCACAAACCTTTGTCCGAGGTGCAGCAGGGCCGAAACCATCAAAATTTACGCGCTTTCACTGAATACTTGGTTCCCTGGGCATTCCGCTATTCGTTCGCGAGGAAATCGTGCATCTCGAAAAAATTCAGGCGACCAGAAAGGTCGTTGCCGTTGCGATCAGCGTGCTGCTGCTTGGGGCGGCAACCAGCGTTCAGGCGGATGTCTTTGGCAGTGTTGTATTCACGCCGGACGACGAGTGGCGCGGCTCTTCACGGGCGCGTGAGAAGCCGGCGGTTCAAACCGGAGTCGAGTACGCCCGCGACTCCGGCTTCTATGCCTCTGTCTTGGGCTCCAGCGTCAAGTTCAAGCCCGATAACAACGCCAATAGCGAATTCGATGTCTCTTTGGGCTGGAGCAGTAAACTGGCACAAGACCGGGCGCTGGATACGTATCACGCGCGCCACCAATACTCTGGTGCGCAAGGCTCGCCCAGCTGGAACGAAGTCAACGCGATGGTCACTTGGCGCGACTGCTACTGGCTGTCGGTGGAGCGCTGCACAAACGCGATGGCCAGCAAGGCCACGGGTATCGATACGCTCGTCGGTATGCGCCACCCCGTCAATGACCCGTGGCGTATCGAGGGCACGCTAGCGCACTACTTCCTGGACAGCGCCTACGCGGATAGCTACACGCACGGCTCCCTGAGCGTGGTGTGGAAATTTCAAGCCCCATTCGAGGCAAGGCTGACGCTGCACGGGACGGACTCCGCCGCAAACAGGATGTTTCCCGGTATGGCGGGCTCACGTGTAGAGTTCGCTCTGCAAACCGCTTCCTAAAGATCATCGACTTTCCCGCCGCATGGCATTTTCAATAAAGGTGGATCATGAATTTGATTATCGGTTTGATATCGTTCGGGTTATTTGCATATTTGCTTTATGCACTGATCAGGCCTGAAAAATTCTGATGACAAAATTATTCAAATCAATCGAGGTGCATTTATGGGTGATCTCTTGTTTTTGGTATTGGCTTGCGGATTTTTCGTAATCACGGCGGGGTACATTCTTGCCCTCGAAAAAATTTGACCGGAGTCCAAGATGACTATCGACATTCTCCAATTCGCCATCATCCTGGTGATCATGACCGGCCTGGTCGTGGTGGTCGGGAAATGGATGGCACATCTTTTCACAAGTCCTGCGCACAGTTTTCTGGAGCGTGGTACCTATCGCGTTCTTGGCATTGACCCGTCGGAGAAGATGTCATGGAAACGCTACGGAATGGTACTCGTCCTGAGCAACGCCGCCATGATGCTCCTTGGCTATGTTCTGCTGCGCGTGCAGCAGTATTTGCCTGGCGATGCGCTGGAGAGGGCATCTCAAACGCCTGATCTGGCATTCAATACGGCGGCTTCGTTCATCACCAACACCAACTGGCAAGCCTATTCAGGCGAAAGCAGCCTCTCCAACTTCTCGCAAATGGCGGTCATCACCTTTTTGATGTGCATGAGCGCCGCCACCGGGGTGGCCGCAGCCGGCGGGTTCATCCGCGGAATGAGCCGGCAAAACGCGAGCGACATCGGCAACTACTGGGTGGATTTCACCCGTGTGCTTTACCGCTTGCTGCTGCCGTTGAGTTTTTTCATGGCCTTGGTCTATGTGTGGCAAGGCGTACCGCAGACCTTGCACGCCGACGCCGTGGTCAGCACCCTGCAAGGCATTCAGCAGCAGATCATCCTGGGGCCGGTCGCGAGCTTCGAGACGATCAAGCACATCGGCACCAACGGCGGTGGCTTTTTCGGCATGAATGCCGCACATCCGTTCGAGAATCCGACGCCGCTGACCAACACGCTGCACATTCTCAGCATGCTGCTGATCCCATCTGCGCTGACTTACACGTTCGGCTCGATGATCATGCGCCGCAGGCAAGGCTGGGCCTTCTTTGGCGCCTTCGTTGTGATGTTCGTAGGCTTTCTGGCGTTGATCTATAGCGCCGAGCACAGCGGCAATCCGATGTTGACGCCCCTGGGCGTGGATCAGACGCAAACCGCTCTGCAGGGTGGCGGCAACATGGAGGGCAAGGAACTGCGCTTTGGCGTGGCGCAAAGCAGCATGTTTGCAGCAGTAACCACAGCCGCAACCACCGGCTCGGTGGACTCGATGCACGACTCCTACACCCCGTTGGGTGGGCTCGTGCCGCTCTCGCAGATGATGCTCAACGACGTTTTCGGCGGCGATGGCGTCGGGCTGATCAACCTCATCGCTTACGCCATCCTCACGGTGTTTCTGGTCGGCATGATGATCGGGCGCACACCTGAGTTCCTCGGCAAAAAGATCGAGGCCCGCGAGATCAAATACGTCATGCTCGCCATCCTGGCGCACCCGTTCAGCATCCTGGGCTTTACCGCCCTGGCGACGCTGATGCCCAGCACCCTGCAAAGCCTCAACAACCTCGGGCCGCATGGTTTTAGTGAGGTGTTGTACGCCTACACCTCGGGCACAGCCAACAACGGCTCGGCATTCGCGGGGCTCAACGCCAACACGCCGTTTTTCAACACCACTATTGGTTTGGCGATGCTGATTGGCCGCTATTTCACCCTGCTGCCGATGCTCGCCGTGGCCGGGTCGCTCGCGGCGAAAAAGGCCGTGGCCGAGAGCGCGGGCACGCTGCCGACCTCCACGCCGCTGTTTACCGGCCTGTTGGTGTTTGTCGTGCTCATCGTCGGCGGGTTGACCTTCATCCCGGCCCTGGCGCTCGGCCCCATCGTCGAGCAATTCCTCATGCTCGCCGGCAAGACCTTCCAATGATAGGAGATGCAATCATGCCTGTATCCACCGCATCGCCCGCGGCGCCTAAAGCGCAGCCGGCGCTCAAGGGGCTGGCGCGCCCGGTCATCGTCAGCGCCGTGCTGTTTTGCTTGATCACCGGGATCGCCTACCCCTTGCTGACCACCGGGGTTGCGAACCTTGTTTTTCCGCACCAAGCACAAGGTAGCCTGATCCTGCACGACGGCAAGCCGATCGGCTCGGCGCTCATCGGGCAGGAATTCACCGCACCGCAGTACTTCCACGGTCGGCCCAGCGCCACCACCGGGGTTGACCCGAGCGATCCGTCCAAGACCATCAGCCAGCCCTACAACGCCGCGTTGAGCGGGGCCAGCAACAAAGGGCCGACCAACCAAAAACTGATCGACGACGTCGCGGCGCGCGCACGCGCTTATCGCATGGAAAACGGCCTGCCGGCCGATGCACCGGTGCCGGTCGATGCGGTCACGGCCTCGGCCTCGGGGCTCGACCCGGACATTTCACTCGCCAACGCCCGTCTGCAGGCCGCGCGTGTGGCCAAGGCGCGGCACATGCCGCTCGAACATGTGCTGGCGCTGCTCGCCCAGCACACCACCCCACGGCAGTTCGGCTTGCTGGGCGTACCGCGGGTCAATGTCCTTGCGCTCAACCTCTCGCTCGACCGCGCCGATTCGGCGCATACCGCAACGCATTGAAACGGAGTACCGTCATGGCTGAATCGCAAATCATGACCTCGACCGCGCCACGCCCGCCGCGGAGCAAGCGTCCAATACACACACGAGGCGCGGTGCCGTGGACGTCGGTGCTGGTCGACGCGCTGCGCAAGCTCTCCCCGCGCGAGCAGATGAAAAACCCGGTGATGTTCGTCGTGTATGTCGGCAGCATCGTGGTGACGCTGTTGGGGCTCCGGGCGCTCTGGCAGCCCGCGGGCCATGAGTCGGTGGGGTTTGTTTTCGCCATCGCCGCCTGGCTGTGGTTTACCGTGCTGTTCGCCAACGCCGCCGAGGCGCTGGCCGAAGGCCGCGGCAAAGCGCAGGCCGATGCGCTACGCGCCACCCGCCAGCGGGTCATGGCGCGGGTGCTCGACGAGCCCAAACCCGACAGCCCCAGCCGCATGGTGGCAAGCGACGCGCTCGCGGTGGGGGATCTGGTGTTGGTACAGGCGCAGGAACTCATCCCTGCCGATGGCGACATCCTGGTTGGCGTGGCCTCGGTGGACGAGTCGGCGATCACGGGTGAGTCGGCGCCGGTGATCCGCGAAGCCGGCGGCGACTTCAGTTCAGTGACCGGCGGCACCCGCGTGCTGTCGGACTGGATCATCATGCGCGTTACGGCCAAGCCGGGTGAGGCGTTTCTCGATCGCATGATCAGTATGGTCGAGGGTGCCAAACGCGGCAAGACACCCAACGAGGTCGCACTGACCATCTTGCTGGTAGCCCTGACGCTGATCTTCCTGCTGGTGACCGCCACGCTGCTGCCGTTTTCGCAGTTCAGCGTGGCGGTCACCGGCGCGGGTCAGCCGGTGAGCATCACCGTGCTGATCGCCTTGCTCGTCTGCCTCATCCCCACCACCATCGGCGCGCTGCTCTCCACCGTGGGCATCGCTGGCATGAGCCGGATGATCAAGGCCAATGTGCTCGCCACCTCCGGCCGGGCAATCGAAGCTGCGGGTGATGTCGATGTGCTGCTGCTCGACAAGACCGGCACCATTACTCTGGGCAACCGCGAGGCGGCCGAGTTCCACCCCGCGCCCGGGATCGATGTGCGTACGCTGGCCGAAGCCGCGGTGCTGGCCTCGCTGGCCGACGAAACACCCGAAGGTCGCTCGATCGTGGCGCTGGCGAAGAAGCGCTTCGGCTTGAGCGAGCGCAGCCTTGAAGGTGCAGAGATCATTCCGTTTACCGCGCAAACCCGGATGAGCGGTATCGACTTCGCGGACCGCAAGCTGCGCAAGGGCGCGGCCTCCGCGATCCGCGCCTATGTCGAACAGGCAGGCGGGACGTTGGCGCCCGCGGTGCAGCGCACGGTCGATGAAGTCTCGCGCCACGGTAGCACCGCGCTGGCCGTGGCCGACGGTGCGCAAGTCCTCGGCGTGGTCGAGCTCAAGGACATCATCAAGCGCGGTATCAAAGAGCGATTTGCCGAGCTGCGGGCGATGGGTATCAAAACGGTGATGATCACCGGTGACAACCCGCTGACCGCCGCGGCGATCGCCGCCGAGGCTGGGGTCGATGATTACCTTGCCGAGGCCACGCCGGAGGACAAGCTCAAGCTCATCCGCAAATACCAGGCCGAGGGCCATCTGGTGGCGATGACGGGTGATGGCACCAACGATGCCCCGGCGCTCGCCCAGGCGGATGTGGCGGTGGCGATGAACAGCGGCACGCAAGCGGCAAAAGAAGCGGCCAATATGGTCGATCTGGACAGCAACCCGGCCAAGCTGATACAAGTGGTCGAGGTGGGCAAACAGATGATCATGACCCGCGGCGCGCTGACCACCTTCAGCGTCGCCAACGACCTGGCCAAGTACTTTGCCATCATCCCCGCGGCGTTCGTCGCCACTTATCCGGCATTGGGCGCCTTGAACGTGATGGGCTTGCACAGCCCCGATTCGGCGATTCTGTCTGCGGTGATCTTCAATGCGCTCATTATCGTCGCGCTCATTCCACTGGCCCTGCGCGGAGTCAAGTACCGCGCCGAACCCGCGGCGCAATTGCTCAAGCGCAACCTGCTGATCTACAGCGTCGGTGGCCTCATCGCGCCGTTCATCGGCATCAAGCTCATCGACATGCTGATCACGCCTTTCTTTTGATCGAGCGGGTCGAGTGAAACCTTGCGCCGGGGCGAGACGCGCCCCGGCGCAACGTCATATGCAGCCAGCACAACGGAGGAACGATGCCCGATAAAGCCGATGCCCTGTTGGGAGAACTCAAGCGCCAATCCGCCGGGCGCCTGACCGTGTTTCTCGGCGCCGCTCCGGGTGTGGGCAAGACCTACGCCATGCTCGCGCGCGCCCGCGAGCTGCATCGCCAAGGGGTCGATGTGGTGATTGGCGTGATCGAAACCCACGGCCGCAAGGAAACCCTGGCGCTGGTCGAAGGGCTGCCGCAGGTGGCGCGCAAAAAAATCCCGTACCGCGGGCACACCCTGGAGGAGATGGATCTCGATGCGCTGCTGGTGCGCAAACCGACGATCGCGTTGGTCGACGAGCTCGCCCACCGCAACGCCCCCGGCAGCCGTCACGAGCGGCGCTGGCAGGATGTCGAGGAGCTGCTCGATGCGGGCATCGATGTCTACACCACGGTCAACATCCAGCACTTGGAAAGCCTCAACGACGTGGTGCAGCAAATCACCGGCATTCGTGTGAGCGAAACCGTCCCCGACAAAATTTTCGACCGATTGCGCGACATCCGCCTGATCGACCTGCCCGCGCGCGAGCTGATCGAGCGCCTCAAGGAGGGCAAAGTCTACCTGCCCGAGCAAGCGGCGCGGGCGATGCAGGCGTTTTTCTCGCCATCGAACCTCACCGCCTTGCGCGAGCTGGCGATACAGGCCGTGGCCGAGCATGTCGATATCGACTTGCGCGAGGCGCGCGCCGCGCGAGGCATGGAGAGCCTGAAGATCCGCCGGCACATCCTGGTAGCCATCGACGGCCGGGGGGAGTCCGAATATCTGGTGCGCGTCGGCGCGCGCATGTCCGAGCGGCGTGGCTGGCCCTGGTCGGTGGTGACGGTCGACTCCGGCGATTCGTCCGAAGCCCTGCAACAGGAGGGCGACCAAACCGGTCACCCGGTGAGCCTGGGTAAAAAACGCGCGCAGGCCGAGCAGCAGCGTCTGCTCGAAATCGACCGCGCGTTCGCCCTGGCGCGCAGCCTCGGGGGGGAAACCGAGGTGTTGCACAACACCGATGTCGCGCAGGCATTGCTGGATGCTGCCGAAGCGCGCGGCGCAAGATCCATTGTGATCGGTCGCACGCGCGAGCGTCCCATCGCGCGCATGTTCAACCGGACATTGACACAGCAACTGCTCCTGCGCGGCGCGCGCTACGAACTGACGATCGTCAGCACACCGCAGGCGCGGCGGCAAACGAGAGATTGGATCAATGCGGCCAGCAGCAGCATGACGAAACGGGAAGTCTGGCTGATTCTTCTGGCCAGCGCTGCCGCTATCGGTTTTGCCGCCTTGGCTGAGCGCATTTTAGGATTACAGGATCCCTCGCTGATCTTTCTCCTCGCTGTTGTGCTGGTCGCGTCGCGCACGCGCATGACGTCTGCTGTCATCACGGCCGTTCTGTGCTTCCTGGCCTATGACTTCTTCTTCATCGAGCCAGAGTTCACCCTTCTGATCAATGCCAGCCGCGGCGTCGCAACCGCGATGCTGTTTCTCGCCGCAGCACTGATTGCAGGGCGCTTGGCGTCGCAACTACGCAGACAAGTCGTGGCGCTGCGGGCCGCCAACACGCACGCCACAGCAATGCAGAAATTGGGACGCCAACTGGCCAAGGCAGCCGATCTTGGACAGGTGATTGCGTCAGGCACTTCGATACTCAAATCGACCCTTCATGCCGAAGCATGGATACGCATCAACGGGGAATCGGGGCCTGCCGCCGCCACCACTTCACTTACCGATAAAGATTTGATGGCGGCGGACTGGACGCAACAACACGGACAAATGAGCGGGCGTTACACAGACACCTTGAGCAGCTCCAGTTGGCTGTTCCTGCCCGTGCGTTCGGACAAAGACGTGATCGGCGTGGTCGGACTGAGGTTTCCGTCGGATATGGATCGTCTATCGTTTGAGCAGCGCCGCCTCGCAGAAAGCATGGTGGAAGACATCGCTCAGGCGGCGCTGCGCACGCGCTTGGTATCACAATTGGAGGAGGCGCGGGTCACCGGAGAAACGGAGCGTCTGCGCTCTGCGTTGTTGTCATCCGTGTCGCACGACCTGCGCTCGCCCCTGTCATCGATGATTGGGGCTGCCGACAGTTTGGCGCAGTACGGCAAGGACATGGGAACGGAGGATCAGCAGAGTTTGCTGGAAACCATTCGCATCGAGGGTGAACGCCTGGATCGCTACATCCAGAACCTGCTCGACATGACGCGACTCGGGCAGCAGGGCCTGAAGTTGACGCGCGACTGGGTCGGTATAGACGAATTAGTGGGGTCGGCGTCAAGGCGTCTGCAACGGTATGAGCCGAATATCCGCCTGGAGCTCGACATTCCCCCGGGGCTGCCGCCGATTCATGTCCATCCCGCCCTCATCGAGCAGGCTTTGTTCAATGTGATGGAAAATGCGGCAAAGTTTTCTCCTCCGGGCGAGCCCATCCACGTGAATGTCCAGCGCAATGAAGATGGCCAATTGCAAGTCGACGTCACGGACCGTGGTCCCGGTATCCCAGAAGATGAACGACGACGTATCTTCGATATGTTCTACAGCGTGGAGCGTGGCGACCGGGGCAAGCAAGGGACTGGACTGGGATTGACGATCGTCCAAGGCATCGTGGGCGCCCATATGGGCAGTGTCCAGGCACTGCCCGGACGGGAAGGCAAGGGAACCACGATCCGTCTGACCTTGCCGTGGGGCGAATATGCCAAGCAAGAGGCAAAAGAAGATGATGGAACGACCCAATGAAACGATTGCGAGCGCGCCGGCTGCCAGGATTCTTGTCATCGATGATGAACCGCAGATTCGTAAGTTCATCGACATCAGTTTGCGTTCACAGGGCTATGCGACTTTGTTGGCAGGAACGGGACGCGAGGGGCTAACGCTGCTCGCCAGTAAGGGGGCGGATCTCGTCGTTCTTGATCTGGGACTGCCGGACATGGACGGAAGGGACGTTCTCAAAGAGCTTCGGCAGTGGTCACGCGTGCCTGTCATCGTGTTAACGGTGCGTTCCGGTGATGAGGAAAAGGTGGCCTTGCTGGATGCGGGCGCTAACGATTACGTGACCAAGCCATTCAGTGTCGAGGAACTCATGGCGCGTATTCGCGCATTCCTGCGAACCGTGAGATCCAGTCTGGAGGAAGGTCCAGTCTATGACGATGGGACGGTCAGCATCGATCTGGTCAACCGGAAAGTGACGGTTCATGGCCAGATCGTCACCTTAAGTCGCAAGGAGTTTTCTCTACTGTCTCTATTGGCTCTCCAACCGGGACGGTTGATCACGCAAAAGCAAATTTTAAGGGAGCTGTGGGGGCCGACGCACGACGAAGATGCGCACTACTTACGCATTCTTGTCGGAAAGTTGCGTCAAAAACTTGGAGACGATGCTTCCGCACCCCGTTATATCGTGACTGAACCTGGGGTGGGACTCAGATTCATCGCAAAGGAACGACAAACGGATTGAAGGGTACCTCGAAAAACCTACTGCGCGACCCGATTGCTGTGTTGGGCGGTGCTCGCTCCCTCGCCTATCTATTTGATATGTCTCGGTCGCTGCGCTCCGGCCGCCTTGCACTCGGGCTGCTCATGACGGTTTTTCGAGGTGCCCTGAACTGAATTCGGTGATTGGTGACAAGTAGTGTTAGATGGCCACGTTGCCGACCAAATTCCCATGTCACTCTGCCACCGCACACCGTCGCGTTAAGCTGCTCAAGCCGCAGGTTGATCACAGGTTTCCTCGGCATCAGACTGAGCACATGCCGTCGTCCAGCCCGCTGGCGTGCAAGACGCCGCGCCGAAAAATGCCCGCCACGTGCTGGCCGTCAAGCCACAGGCCGATGCTCCGGGCCTGTGTCGGCGGCAATGTCCTTGACCGGCAGGCCGGCCTCGGCACGCACAGCGGTATCGCCGACGCGAATACTGCCCGCGAGTCGGGCGGGTTGGGGGATCACGGTGATGCCGTTGGGCGCATCGATCGAGGTCACGCTGACCATCGCGGCACATTGCGGTGCCAGCCTGCGTGCGACGATTTGCTGCAAATTCAGGGTGAGTGCCGCTGCCGTTATGACCGGATCGCGACACAACTCGGGTTGGCTGGCATGACCGTCCCGTCCGGTCAGTTCAATCTCGAATATGCCGTTGGCCGCCATGACGAGGGCAGTCCGGGCACACGGCCTGTCCGAAGGGAATGGCGGGCCAGTCGTGCCAGCCGAAAATCCAGTCCACCCCATCGAGCGCGCCGTGCTCGATCATGGCATGGGCACCGTGACCCCTTTCTCCGGCGGGTTGAAGCAACAGGCTCACCGGCCCTGTCAGCGTCGATTCGTTTTTACTAAAGCACAGCAACAAAGTGATGGCAACCCGAAAAGGGTCTAGGTGGGCGGGTTGTCACTTGATGACAACGATTTCTCAGGTCTATTTCATTTGGTTGGCGGATGGGCGTTCGGTTTCGGTTCGATCAAGCACCCAGCCCTCAGGCGAGTAGGCCAGAATGAGGTGAACGGGCGTTCCCCGGCTCGGGGCATACTCGGATATTGGGATAGCAAGCCATGAATCGAGCCAGTCGACCAAGGGAGTGATGAGCGGTGCCTGCATGATGGCACCACCGAACTGAAGTTGTGCCTGGGCTTGCCAATGGGGCTGTGCCTGCTCGCGGCGATTTTTCAGCAGATCGACCCCGGCGAACTGAGGTCCGAATGCCTTGCCGGTTATCTCCATGTTGCCCGTGGGTGTTTGCCAGCGCAGGGCATCGAGGCGAATTTCGGCTGAGCGCAAAGAACTCAGTACGGGTGCCAGAACCTGTCCGCTGGGTATTGCCTGCGAGTTGAACAGAAGGTGCCGACCCAGAACGGCAAAGCGTTCTGCAAAATCGGGATCGGCCGCATAAATGGCAAAGGCCAGTTGCCCGCCCCCGAGGTGTCGGCCATCGAGCGAAAGTGCGTCCAGCGCACCGGAACCGATTACATCCCGCTGCCCGCCGGAAAAATCGGGCATCAACCGGATTCGCCACTGGAAATGATCGATCAAGCCGCTGGTGGACGAACCGAGTAACGTGGACGAGGAGATGGATGATTCGGTCGATGATGCCTGCGCGTGCGGGATCTTGCTCCAGCCGATTCGCCGGATATCGATGCCGAGTTCACCGTCCAGTCCACGCCAGAAGGCGTAATCGGCTTCGACGCGATGGTGCAGGCGGAGGTCAATCAAGGTTCGGCCGAACAGATAATGATGCGTCGGGGTGATCACCTGCCAGCCGGGCAGGTTCAGAGTGCCCTGCCAGGTGTGGCCCGATCCGTCGTAGATGAGTTGGTTGCCTTCGGTTTCGTTGCCAGCCCAGTTGAACCGGACGAGGCCAAGGCCTTCCACCTGGCCTGTGAGCTCGATGGCGCGATCCGGCAAATTCCTGATCTGCACCGGGCTGCCCGGGTCGATCTGGATGGTGAAGGTCGCCCAGCCCCATTGCCTGCCCGCCGGGCTCCCCCAGCCGAAAGGCCGGGGGAAAACTCGTACGTCGAGTACCACGGGCTCGGTCGCCCAGCCGGGTTGCCAGCGAAGCTGATAATGGCGCTGGAACAAACTGCGTTCTTTACGTTTGAGCGTCCAGTTCGGGTGATCGGATACCCAGCCACTCAGTGATTTATCCAGCCGCACACCGGTCTGGTAAGGCAGCACATACAACCACAGGGCAATCAGCAGCCCCAGCGAGATCAGACTACGCCAAAGCCATAACCTGCTTCGCCGCGGTGCGGCAGGCGTCTGTTCGGGCTTGGATGTCGTGCGCAGGGCGTTCATGCGGCTAGGGAACCTCTGATTGAATCCTTCGTGGCCGAGACGGGCTTTTGAGGGATGAGTCGCAAGGCGCGGCGCGAAACGAATGGTTATTCCATTCGTGAGCGGCCTCTGCCTCGTTTTGCGGCTTTTGGATCAGCAACTCGGCTCACGAGGGATTCAATCAGAGGTTCCATAGCATACCGTACAAACAAAAAGGATCGCTGAACGATCCTTTTTTGTGACTATTCGCGCTTGCGAGGAAGGTTACGGCAGATCAAATACGATCAGATCACCACCGCGTGTGACGGCGGCCACCACATTGTTCTCGGTTCGCATCGGGTCGATCAATCCGCCGCTGACGCGCAGACGGCCAACGATGGCACCGGTTTGCGGGTCGAGCACATGCAGATAGCCTTCCTTGTCGCCAACCACGAGCTTGCCGTTGCTGAGCGCAGGCCCGGTGACACCACGATAAGCCAGAGCGGACTGACGCCAGAGCGGCTCGCCGGTACGGCGATCCAGCGCCCAGACGATGCCACTCGCATCGGTAGCGTACAACGCGTGCTGATCGATGCTCATATCGGTGAAGCTGGAGAACTTGCGACTCCAGATGGTTTGTCCGCCCTTGGCATTGATGGCGGCAATCCGACCCTGATAAGTCGCGACATAAAAAACGGCATCCGCGAACAATGGCGTGGCATCGATATCCACCATGCGGTCGATCTCGGTACGACCCATGGGCAGGGCCACCTGGTTTTTCCACAATGGGCGACCATCGGCCCGTGACAGGATCGCAAATTCGCCATCGTCGTAACCGACGGCAATCGCGTCCGGGAACAGCAGGGCGCGGCTTTGTCCCTGAAGCGTCATCATGGGTTCGTTATGGCTGACAGACCAGACGGTGCTGCCGTCTTTGGCATCCAGCAGCGTCACGCTACCGTCTTTCGAGCGAACGACCACATGGGTGTCGCCCACCGAGGGAGCCGCTTCGACGGCGGTCGATACCGTTGCCTGCCATAGCGTCTTGCCGCTATCCGTGCTCAGCGCAACCACCTTGCCGGTATCCGAGCCGAACACCACCATCGAGTCGTTTGCGCCGCCGCCCACGCTGATCGGCATGTCCAGTTCGGCTCCCCACAGCCGTTTGCCGGATTTGAGGTTGTAGGCATAAACATCGCCCTTGGCATCGGCAACGATCACGCGATCGCCGGATTCAACCGGGGCAATTCGCAGCAGATCATCTTTTTGATCACTGCCCGCGCTCGCTTCCCACAGGATTTTGGGCGGGTATTTGTTGTCGATTTGCGTCAAGGGCGTCGGCTTGACCAGTTCCCGCGTGGACGAACACCCGGCGAGCACACCGATGGCAAGGGGGATTAGCAGCAGGCGCGCGGCGTGCTTGAACACATTTGATGAAGTCATGATCACAATTTCTCCTTGCCGGATGCTGTCGGTGCGGAAGTGGCGACAGAAGCCGCCGGCAGGTTGTCCAGCTTGATTTGTACCATGGTATTTGCCGAATCCGGGGATTTGAGTACCTGTTCGTAGGCGGCGCGGGCCGCGGCCCAGTTTTTCTGACTGGCCTGAATGTCACCCGTCAATTCGATGAACATGGATTCATAGGCCTTGGGCGGGGTTTTGGCTTTCAGGGTGGCCAGTGCCTGTCCCGGCTTGTTTTGCGCCCACTGAACCCGTGCCAGGCGAAGCTGGGCCAGTGCGGCGAGTGCAGGTTGTTTGGCGTGCTGCATGGCGTCCTGCAGGTAGATGGCTGCCTTGGCCGGGTCGTTTTGTGCCATGGCTTCATGCGCGCCGATCATCAGGGCCAGTGTGGCGTATACCGAACCCTGATCGGACCCGGCGAGCTTGCGTGCGGCTTCCATGGCCTGTTTCGGCTGATTGGCGGCGCTCAACTGCTCGATCTGATGAAAGGCGATGGCGGCCGCTGTCTGATTTTTCGCCTGCCAGCTTTGCCAGCCCGTCCAGGCGATCAGGGCAGCCAGGCCAAGGATGATGCCGGCGATGATGGTCTTGCCATATTGCGTCCAGAATTCGCGGAGTTTGTCGAGTTGTTCGTCGTCAGTTGCAGTCACGGCTCATCACCTTATTCGTGGTTCATGGGTGCGATTCTGATTCAAAATCGCCAAGATCGAGGTTGTTGGATGTTCAGATCATACAGATTATGTTGCGCATCTGTCCGCAGTCAGTTCGGCGCGAAGCAAGGCCGTTGCCGCAGCCGGTTCCAGCGGGGCTTCAGGGATGGGTTCGAGCGGTGTATTTTGATGCAACGACTTCACGCGCCACGAGTCGGCTGCCGCCGTATCCTCGATGATAACCGCGAATCGGGCGCCGCTGCGATCGGCCCGCTTGAGCTGGTTTTTTAGCGCGCCGCCTTCCAGCGCACATTGAATACGCAGATCGGGCAGTGCGCGCCGCAAGCCTTCGGCAGCCGCAAGAGCCGCACCTTTGGCAGAAGGCTCCGGCCAAAGTACGTAAATGTCGGCGGTGGTTTCATCGTCGGCCTGTCCGATGAGCTCGATCAGGCGTTCCAGACCCATCGCGAACCCGGCCGCAGGGGTTGCTTTGCCGCCCAGTTGCGCAACCAGACCGTCATAGCGTCCACCTGCACAGATCGTGCCTTGGGCGCCGAGCGATTCGGTTACCCATTCGAAGACGGTCCGGTTGTAGTAATCCAGCCCGCGCACCAGTCGGGGGTTGACGACGAACGACACGCCTGCCGCGGTCAACAAGTGCTGGACTTCGGCAAAGTTCTCGCGATCGGCCTCGTCGAGATAGTCCGCAAGCGCCGGGGCATGGGCAACCACCGCCTGCACGGCGGGGTTTTTGCTGTCCAGAATCCGCAGGGGATTGGTTTCCAGGCGAGCGCGGGCTTCCTCGTCGAGGTCGTCGGCATGACTTTTGAGGTACTCGATCAGTACCGTACGGTGGGCGGCGCGTGCGTCGCTGCTGCCCAGGGTATTGATTTGCAGTTGAACGTCGGTGATGCCCAGTTGTTGCCAGATGCGCGCTACCATCAGCATGAGCTCGACATCCAGCTCCGCGCCGTTCACGCCGAAGGCTTCGACGCCGAACTGGTGGAATTGGCGGTAGCGGCCCTTTTGCGGGCGCTCGTGGCGAAACATCGGGCCGATGTACCAGAGTTTGCGTTGTTGGTTGTGAATCAGGCCATGTTCCAGACAGGCGCGCACGCAACTGGCGGTGCCTTCCGGTCGCAGGGTGAGCGAGTCGCCGTTGCGGTCGTCGAAGGTATACATTTCCTTCTCGACGATGTCGGTGACTTCGCCGATTCCGCGGGAAAACAACGCCGTCTGTTCCACGATCGGCATCCGGATTTCCTGATAACCGTATTGGCGGGCGGTCTGGCTCAGCGTTGATTCCAGCCGGGACCAGCGGGGCGTCTGTCCGGGCAACACATCGTGCATGCCGCGCAGGGTTTTAATGGTTTTGCTCATCGAGTAATCGGGCTTTAATAATCGTGCTTTGAAAAGTCAGGTAGGGTTGGATTCCGCGACCTTGTTGGCGGCGATCCGTTCGCGAATGGCACGCTCCACACCATCGACGAGTTCCGCTTCGGTCAGTTTCCCCGCTGGTTTGCCATTGATGTACAACAGATTGGGTTGGCCGCCAGTCAGGCCAATGGCCGCTTCGCGCGCTTCGCCCGGCCCGTTGACCACACAGCCGATCACGGCGACATCCATCGCGGTGTCGATGTCTTCAAGTCGGCCTTCCAGTGCATTGACGGCACGGATGACGTCGAATTCCTGCCGGGAGCAGGAGGGGCAGGCGATGAGGTTGATGCCACGGTTGCGCAGGCGCAGGGATTTGAGAATATCCCAGCCCACCTTGACTTCTTCGACCGGGTCGGCGGCCAGAGAGATGCGGATCGTGTCGCCAATCCCCTCGGCCAGCAACATGCCAAGCCCCACCGCCGATTTGACGGCTCCGGAACGCAGCCCGCCTGCTTCGGTAATACCCAAATGCAGCGGTTGTTCGATCTGCCCGGCCAGTTGACGGTAGGCGAGCACGGTCATCCAGACGTCGGATGCCTTGAGCGATACCTTAAAATCGGGGTAATCGAGTCGATCGAGAATATCAATGTGGCGCATGGCCGATTCGACCATCGCTTCCGGGGTGGGCTCGCCGTATTTCTGTTGCAGGTCCTTTTCCAGCGAACCGGCATTGACGCCGATACGCAGTGGAATGCCTTTGTCGCGCGCGCAATCGATCACGGCGCGCACGCGATCTTCCCGACCGATGTTGCCAGGGTTGATCCGCAGGCAATCGGCGCCGAGATCGGCCACGCGCAAGGCAATGCGGTAATCGAAATGGATGTCGGTAACGAGCGGAATGCTGACCTGCTTGCGGATTGCGCCAAAGGCTTCGGCGGCCTCCATGGTGGGCACGGATACGCGCACCAGATCGGCTCCGGCTTTCTGCAAGGCCTGAATTTGCGCCACAGTAGCCGCCACATCACAGGTTTCGGTATTGGTCATGCTTTGCACGGCCACTGGTGCATCACCACCAATCGGCACATTGCCGACAAATATCTTGCGGGATAGTCGGCGAATCGTGGGCGAAGCGACGTGGCTCATGAGCCACCCACTGTGGTGCGGATCACACCTGTGGTGCTGTTGGGGGTGCCCAGTTTGACGGGCTCTCCCTTCCAAAGCACCGTGACTGCGCTGGGGTTGCCAAGTGTGATGGTGAATGGCCCGGCGCCAGGGACGGTTCTTTCTTCCCCTTTCTTGAGGACGTCGTACACCAGTCGTTTGCCTGCCGCGTCGCGCACTTCGACCCAGCAATCGGCCGAATCGACCTTGATGACCAGATTCGCGCTGGGTGTTGCTGCGGGGGTAGTTTGTTCGGTTGGCGTCACATCGGCAGGTGCTGGCGTTGACGAAGCAGCGGGTGCGGCATCCGGTGTCGTGGGTTTTGTTCCACTCGACGTCATCGGTGTCGGCGTACCGCCTGGCGCTGTGCTTGCTGCATCAGGCGTTACCGGGCTTGCCGACGGGGTTGTCATGGGGGGCGGGGGCGGGACCACATTGGTGGTCGTGGTTTCGGGTGCCATTTCTGGCGCTTTTTTGGTCGTTACCGCAGGCGTATTGAGCGCAGGCAGGGGCTGGACGGGTAAACTGACGGTGCTACCGGACGCTTCGCCATTCAGTGCGAGGGGTTTCTGTTCCTGTTTTCCTGAAACCAGGCTGAACCCTTTCTGCCACAAACCCGGCAAGGCGATGGCGATCACAGCCAGAATGATGACCAAGACAACCAATGTCAGCAGCCCACGCAAAATGGTTCGTCCAGTGTTGTTTTGGTTGGTGGAATGGACGGCGTGGCTGGTTTTATGGGCCGTCATGACCTCTATGGGGGCCGTGACACCAATTTTGTTCGGGGCGACATTGCCGCCATGTTGCAGTTGATAGGCTTGCAACCACACCTGAGGATCCGCGCCGACGAGCCCTGCCCAGTGTTTGAGATAGGCGCGTACATAGATGGGCTCCGGCGCGCCTTCGAACTGGTCGGCTTCCAGTCGCTCGACAATTCT
Organism: Halothiobacillus sp. 15-55-196; assembly: GCA_002282715.1. Taxonomy (GTDB): domain Bacteria; phylum Pseudomonadota; class Gammaproteobacteria; order Halothiobacillales; family Halothiobacillaceae; genus Halothiobacillus. Next base: position 21,974 of record NCKC01000011.1, read on the forward strand.
GAGATCCAGATTCAGCGATTGGGCCAGATCGGCGGCACTCAGACCTTTGGCGGCCCGGGCCTCCTGAATCAATGCACCAAGGCTTTTTCGATTGCTGATATCGAGCGCCTTGGTTTCTTCCGGCACCATTTCTTCGCCAGCATGCTGTTTCAGCCCGAGTGGTGGCAGGTTGGGCTCATGGTTTTTCATTGGGCCTTCACTCATTACTTCGCTCCGCTGTCGTACCATTTTGCAGCCGCCGATTCCGGAAAACGGCCTTTGAGAATCAGGACGTGGTTTGCTAGGGCAGACTGATCGCCAGTGGCGCGGTCAATCCGGATGGCCAGTTGCAGTGTGTTGGGCGTATTGCGGTTGTTGGCCTCAAACGCTTTCATTGCATTGGCAGCCTCAGGGTATTTTTTCTCGGCGTAATAAACGCGCGCCTTGCCGATCAGCGCAGGGCCATATCCGGGCTGTTTGACCAGCGCCGCGTCGAACTGGCTGATGGCCTGATCCGGCTTGCCTTCGCTTTCGTAACAGACGCCTGAGTTGGTCAGCGCGAATTCGGGGGTTTTGTAGAGGGGATCGCCGTAGGCACGGGCAAACAGCGACTGAGCTTTGCTGTATTCCTTCTGTCCGCAGAGGAATGTGGCGTAGTTATTGTCGAGATCGGAATTGTTCGGATCAAGCGAGTAGGCCTTTTCGAACTCTCTGGCGGCCTTTTCCTTCTCGCCCAGGCGATCGAGCATGAGCGCGTAGGCATGATGCGCCGGTGCAAAGTCATCGTCGTAGTAAATCGCTTTCTTGATTTTTTCGACGGCCACATCCATGTGTCCTTCGTTCATGTAGCCGACGCCAAGTTGAGTGTTGATCTGGGCGGCGCGCTGATTGTCCGTCGGATTGGACGACAGGCCGCCACTGCTCGGCGGCGTGTTGGCCATGTTGGCACAGCCGCCGAGCAGGGCGATGGTCGTTGCCACCAGTGCGGCGCGCAGGATGCTGGACAATGGTCCAAAGGATAGGCGAGGGCTAAGGTTGGGCATACGCTGATTCATCAATGATTCTCCGAGGTGACCCTGATCTGTTCCAGACCCATGTGCGCGAGCCGCTCCTGACGCCGCGCCTTATCTTCAAATTCTCCGACCAGTTGGCCGCAGGCCGCATCAATGTCGTCGCCGCGCGTCTTGCGGGGCACGGTGTTGATGCCTGCCGCTTTCAGCTGTGAACGGAACCGTTCGATGCGATTACGCGATGAGCGCTTATACCCCGAACTCGGAAACGGGTTGAAGGGAATCAGGTTTACCTTGACGGCATCTTTGCGCGTTGCCAGCAAACGGATCATCTCTTCTGCATGCACCGGTTCATCGTTCACGCCTTCGAGCATCACGTATTCATAAATGATGGCGCCGTGCGGCACAACCTTGGCGTAACGGTCGCAGGCGGCCATCAGATCACCGAGCGGGTATTTCTGGTTGATCGGTACCAGTACATCGCGCAGCGCGTCGTTCGGCGCATGCAGCGAAATCGCCAATGCCACCGGCAGGCGTTCGGCCAGCCGATCAATCGCCGGGATGATACCCGAAGTGGAGATAGTCACCCGCCGCCGCGACAGACCATAGGCGTTGTCGTCGAGCATGATCGTGGCCGCATCAACCACCGATTCGAAGTTGAGCATGGGCTCGCCCATGCCCATGAACACGACATTACTGATGGCGCGATTGTGATTGACCGCCCGGTCGATCATTCGTTCCGCGAGCCAGAGCTGACCGACGATTTCAGCCGTGGTGAGATTGCGGTTGAACCCTTGTCGGCCCGTGGAGCAAAACGTGCAGGCCAGCGAACAGCCGACCTGTGAGGAAATGCATAAGGTGGCGCGGTCGTCTTCCGGGATGTACACCATCTCGACCGAGCCGCCGCCATCCAATTCAAGCAAAAATTTGCGTGTGCCATCGCCCGATTGTTGATCCAGGCGCATGGCCGGCGCGCGGATGCAGGCCAGTTCCTTGAGCTTGTCGCGCAGGCTCTTGGCCAGATCCGTCATATCTTCAAAGCTGTCTACCCGCCGCTGGTGTACCCACTTGAGGAGCTGGGTGGCGCGAAAGGGCTTTTCGCCCAGTTCGACGAACCAGTCCCTCAATTGCTGAGGCGTGAGCCCAAGCAGATTGATTTTGTTGCTTCGTTCCGGCTTGGCCGCGGTAGCGTTCAAATCGGTCGATGTGGGGATCGTAGACACGGGCAGCTCGTCCGCTTCGCGATTAACGACGTACGGTGACTTCTTCAGGCTTGAAGAAGTAATCAATTTCGATCGCGGCGTTCTCGGCACTGTCTGAGCCATGAACGGCATTGGCGTCGATCGAATCGGCGAAATCGGCACGAATCGTACCGGGAGCCGCTTTCTTCGGATCGGTTGCGCCCATCAGGTCGCGGTTCTTGGCTATGGCGTTCTCGCCTTCGAGAACCTGTACGAATACCGGGCCGGAAATCATGAAGCTGACCAGTTCGCCGAAGAAAGGACGCTCACGGTGAACCGCGTAGAAGCCTTCTGCCTGCTCGCGGGAAAGTTGCATCATGCGCGCGGCCACAACAGCCAGGCCAGCGTCTTCGAAACGGCTGATGATTTTGCCGATCACATTTTTAGCGACGGCATCGGGTTTGATAATCGAGAGGGTGCGTTCTACGGCCACAAGGTTTCTCCTGGGGAAGTTTCGAGTTAAATGGAAAAAATGACAGAAAATCAAGGAGGCAAGAGTTTACCGCCAAGCGCGGCAACAATCCATGACTGGGCGGAAACCCGGTCAAAATAAAAAGCAACGCTGAGGGTTAACCCTTGTGGCGTATGCCCGCACCACGAAGGTATCCCGCGCCTTCACGTTCTCTTGATTCATGCAGTGCGCGATCCTGCTGCATAGCCACGCTGATCAGTTCGGGGTTATTGAGGAGGTCGGCGAGATGGATGCCGGTCAAAAAGTCGCGAATCTGTTCCGACAGACCCATCCATAAATCGTGCGCCAGGCATTTGTGACCGTTCTGGCAATCGCCGCGGCCACCGCAACGGGTGACATCGACATCTTCATCCACTGCGATGACGATTTCTGCCACATTGATTTCTGTTGAAGGGCGCGTGAGCTGATAGCCGCCGCCCGGGCCGCGTACGCTTTTGACCAGTCCTGCCCGGCGTAATTGCGCGAACAGTTGCTCGAGGTACGAGAGAGAGAGTTCCTGGCGGTCCGCGATGTCGGCCAGTGCCGTAGGGCTGCCATGATCGTGCAGTGCCAGATCGAGCATGGCAGTGACTGCGTAGCGGCCTTTGGTGGTCAGTCTCATGGCGTTGTACCTTGTGTTTTGCGTTCGGGTGTCCTGGGTAAATGGTTTCGCACTTGGATTGTGTATCTTGTCCACTCAGGATGGGGCGGTCTGATGATGCCCTGCCTTTAATTCTTGGTTAAGTCGCATGCTAATACAAGTAGCACATGACGGCGCTGATAAGCTGGCGGGGTTGGTTCTTCCTGTGGACCCGCTGCCATCAGCCTTCGTCGCGACTGTCTGGCGCTTCTGGTGGTGTGGTTTTTGCCGTGTCGGGCGGACAGCCGACAACGGTGCTGCTGCCGTCCGAGAGATGACAGCCATCAAGGCTGGGCAAAGGAGGCTCCTCGGCGATACTGTCTTCATCGGTTGACATGCCGACCTGCAGCTGTAACGCGTGAATGCGACTGGCAAGCAGGTTGGTGCGTTCGTCTGCTGCTTGCACATGACTGAGCAGGCGATCGATGACTTCAGCTACGGGATCGGGCATATCCTGCGCCACGCCATAGGCATCGAAACCCAGGCGTTCGGCGATGCGGGCTTGTCGTTCGGTAATCTGCGGTCGCTGGCCCACGATGCGGGCGGGAATGCCGACCAGGGTGGCACCGGCCGGCGCGTCTTTCAGCAAGACGGCGTTGCTGCCGACGCGGACGCCATCACCCAGCGTGATGGGCCCGAGCACTTTGGCACCCGCCCCGACAACCACGCCGTTGCCGAGCGTCGGGTGGCGTTTGCCGGCTTCCCATTGCGTGCCACCCAAGGTGACGCCGTGGTAGAGGGTGCAGTCGTCGCCGATTTCAGCCGTTTCGCCGATGACGACACCCATGCCGTGATCGATGAAAAACCGCCGACCGATCCTGGCCGCGGGGTGGATTTCAATGCCGGTCAGCCAGCGCGCGATATTGGCGACAATCCGCGCCAACAGGCGAAGTCGCCAGCTCCAGAGCCGATGCGCCAATCGGTGCCACCAGATCGCGTGGATACCGGGGTAGCAGAGCGCGATTTCCCAGCGGCTGCGCGCGGCAGGGTCGCGCTCGAAGACGCTGTCGATGTCCTCGCGAAAACGCTGCCAGAGTGTCATGTATTCGCTCCAGGTTGGGGTGCCGTCGGTTCAGTCAGGGCGCGCACGATGCCCTGCATCACGGCCAGTTCGTTTCGGGTCGGATTTGCCCGGCGGCAGAGCACGCGCAGGCGAGCCATGAGCCGCTCCCGGTTGGCCGCAATATCCTTTTCAGCGCTGCCGGTGCGATGGAAGAAGGATGTGCGGTCGAGAAGTTCGGTCAACCGTTGCTCGAATCCGATCCATTCCGCCGTTGTGGCCAGGTCGTCACTGTCGATGTCGGGCCGGGGTGCGCTTATGGCCGTTTCAAGCGCCATGCGCCACTCGTAGGCGACAATCTGAACGGCTTGCCCGAGGTTCAATACAGGGTAGTCCGGGTTGGCGGGTATTTCTATGATCCGTTGCGCCCATGAGATTTCCTGATTGGTGAGCCCCGTGCGCTCCGCTCCGAAGACGATACTGATCATCCCAGTCGTTGGGGTGGCTGCGATGATTTCGGCGGCGTCGCGGGCCGATAAGACGGGCAGGTGCAGATCGCGCGGGCGCGCAGTCGTCGCCCAGACTTCCACCGAATCGGCGAGTGCGGCAGGCAGGTTGTCCACTTGTCTTGCCGTGTTCAGGATGTCTGCGGCGTGTTTTGCCGTGGCCAGCGCCTGATCATCGATGGTCGCTTTGGGGGAAACCAGAACCAGCCGGTGCAAGCCCATGTTCTTCATGGCGCGGGCGACGGCGCCGAGGTTGCCCGTATGTGAAGTGCCACACAAGACGATTTGAATGCGGTCGGCGCGCGCGTCTGGTGATGAGACGTTGTGGATAGCGGACGATGACGTCATAGGTCGATAATTTTTCCGAAGTGTGTCCCTTTTCACGGGTATAATGCGCAGTTCTGAATTTTCTGCTGCCGCTCGGGTAGCTCACTTTGACCGAACTGACTGAACATTATGCCCCATCCTATGCTGACTATGGCGGTGCGTGCCGCTCGTGCTGCCGGAACCGTGATTTCCCGCGCTACCGATCATGTTGCCGATCTCACCATCGAGAGCAAGCAACGCAACGATTTTGTGAGTGAGGTCGATCGTCAGGCGGAACACGCGATTATCGACATCCTCAAACGCGCTTATCCCGACCACCAGTTTCTCGGCGAGGAATCGGGCGATTCCGGTCAGACGGATAGCGCCTACCGCTGGATCATCGATCCACTGGATGGCACGACCAACTTTCTGCACGGCCTGCCGCATTATTCGGTTTCGATCGCCCTGGAATACCAGGGACGTATCGAGTTGGGGGTGATTTACAATCCCAGCAATCTGGAGCTGTACACAGCCGAGCGCGGTGGCGGCGCGTTTTTGAACAATCGACGTATTCGGGTGGCCGGTTTGCGCAACTTGGAAGGCGCTTTGCTGGGCACAGGCTTTCCGTTCCGCCCCGAACAGGATCTGGAAACTTATCTCAAAACCTTCCGTGCATTGCATGGCCCATTGGCCGGGATTCGCCGCGCGGGTTCGGCCGCGCTTGATTTGGCCTATGTCGCCGCAGGCCGTTTGGACGGTTATTGGGAATTCGGTTTGCGCCCCTGGGATATTGCCGCAGGCGTGTTGATGGTGCGTGAGGCCGGTGGTGTGGTGGTGGATTTTTCCGGCAAGGAAGAGTTCATGACCAGCGGTAATCTGATTGCAGCCAATCCGAAGATCACCCACGCCATGCTCAAGGCGATTTCTCAAAGTCTGCTCTGATATGGGTCAACGCTGTCCACCGTGACTCGTGGTCAGTATGAAAAAAGCCAGGCAGTTGCCTGGCTTTTTTGATGGTTCGGTGAAAGCTCAGGGTGCGGTATCGACTAGCTTTTCCTTGTCGGTCAATTTCAAAAGATCCTTGCGTTTTAAGCCCAAATCCAGCGACAGGCTGGAGGCGACATAGATCGAGGAGAAGGTGCCGAGCACGATGCCGACCAGCAACGTTTCTGAAAAACCGCGCAGGGCCTCTCCACCGAAAACATAAAGTGCGAGCACGGACAGGAAGGTTGTCGTGGCCGTGATCACGGTGCGGGACATGGTCTGGTTGACCGAGGCATTCATGATTTCGATCTCTGACCCTTTGCGGATTTTGCGGAAATTTTCCCGCATCCGGTCGAACACCACGATCATGTCGTTGATCGAGTAACCGGCGAGCGCAAGGTAGGCGGCCAGTACGGTGAGATTAAACTCGATGCCGGTGAAGCTGATAAAGCCAAACACCATGATCAAATCGTGGCTCAGGGTCAGCACCGCCCCGGTCGCCATTTTGAGCTGATAGCGCAGGCTCACGAAAATCAGCAGGCCGCTCAATACCACGATCATGGCCAGCCCGCCGGAATTGAACAGCTCCTTGCCCACGGCCGGGCCGACAAATTCAACCCGGCGCATGGTGGCGCTATCGTCCTGTTTCTTGAGCACGGATAGCACCTTATCGGCTAACTGGTTCTGGTTCTGCCCCTTGGCGGGCGGTAGGCGAATCATTACCGTTTCACTGGAGCCGAAATATTGCACCACGGCTTCCTTGAAGTCATTTTTCTTCAAATCGGCACGGATGGCATCCAGGTCAGCCGCTTTTGAATAGCCGACTTCGAGCACAACCCCGCCCGTGAAATCCAGCCCCAGATTGATGCCGCGCGTCGAGAGCGACACGATGGCGGCAATCAACAGGAGCGCTGAGATGATGTAGGCATATTTGCGCTTGCCGAAAAAATCGAACTTGGCGTTGTAGGGGAATAGGTTAAACATCACTGTTCTCGTATTTGAAGGCCATTAAATAGATATCTTGTTCAGCCGTGCGCGGCGACCGTAAATCAGGTTCACCAGTGCGCGTGTGACCATGATTGCGGTAAAGAGCGAGGCCAGAATCCCGATGGTCAGCGTGACGGCAAACCCTTTAACCGCGCCCGCACCCAGGGCAAACAGCACGATGGCGGCGAGCAGGGTGGTGACGTGCGAATCGATAATGGTGGCGAAGGCGCGCTCATACCCCGCCTTGATGGCGGCATGGGGCGTCAGGCCGTTGCGCAGTTCTTCACGGATACGCTCGTTGATCAGCACGTTGGCATCCACTGCGATACCCAGCGTGAGAACCATCCCCGCAATCCCCGGCAGCGTCAGCGTGGCTTGTAGCAGCGAGAGCACGGCAACGATCAGGATCAGGTTGACTGCAAGTGCGACCACCGCGGTCAAGCCGAAAACACGGTAGTAAATCAGCATGAATGCAGCGACCAGCGCGAAGCCCAAGATCGAGGCATTGACCCCCGACTGGATGTTCTGCGCACCCAGACTCGGGCCGACGGTGCGTTCCTCCACGATATCCATCGGCGCACGCAGCGCACCGGCGCGCAGCAGCAGTGCGAGATCGCGCGCTTCTTCCGGCGAGTCGAGGCCCGTAATCTGGAAGCGATTGGCGAGCTGATCCTGAATGGTGGCGACGTTGATGACCTGCTGAATGACTTTTTTGTCTTTGACTGGCTTGCCATCAACAATTTTCGTTTCGGTACGATGCTCGATGAACACCACGCCCATCTGCTTGCCGATGTTCTGACCGGTAATATCGGCCATGCGCCGCGCGCCTTGTCCATCCAGATTCACGAATACGGCTGGCGAACCTGAGCGTTGGTCGAAACCGGATGAGGCGCCGGTGATGCGGTCGCCGGTCACGATGACCTGGCGCTTGAGCAGAACCGGACGGCCATCCTTTTCGTGATATAACCGGGCATCCGGAGGAACACGGCCACTCTGCTCGGCATCGACCCAATCAGTCGGTGTGCCGGAAACAAGCCGGAATTCCAGCGTAGCAGTGGCGCCAATGATTTCCTTGGCACGAACCGTATCCTGAATGCCGGGCAACTCGACCACGATCCGGTCATCGCCCTGTTGCTGGATGAGCGGTTCGGCTACACCCAGTTCGTTGACGCGGTTGCGCAAGGTGGTGATGTTCTGATCCACGGCAGCTTTGCGCTCAGCGGTTGCGCCAGCTTCGGTGAATTTCGCCGTCAGATAAGGTTCGCCGTTGCGCTCTTCGGTGTTGAACTTTAACTCAGGGTAGTTGCCAGCCATGGATTTGAGCGCGGCATCGCGGGCCGCGGCGTCCGGGAATCGCAGGGCGATTTCATTGCCATTTTCCACATCGGCGGCCACATAGCGGATATTGGCTTTGCGTAAATCACCACGCATACCGTCAACACGACGCTCCAGGGCGGTCTTGATGGCGGCCTGCATGTCAATCTGCATCAAAAAGTGCACACCACCGCGCAAATCGAGCCCCAGATACATTGGCTTGGCACCTAGGTTCTGCATCCAGCGCGGTGCCGCGGGCGCCAGATTGAGCGCGACCGGATATTCCTCACCCAGTGCTTCGCGCACGATGTTGACCGCCTTGAGCTGCGCATCCGTGGAACTGAACTGGATCAGACCGTCCCTGTCTTCGAGGCGGGCGCTTTTGACGGGGATGTTGGCGGCCTTGAGTGCGGCCACTGCCTTATCTACAGCGGCCTGATCCATGACGGCATTGCGCTTGGAGATTTGCAGTGCCGGATTCTCACCGTATAGATTGGGTAATGCGAAGAAAATGCCCAGTAAAAGCACCAGGATAATCAGCAGGTTTTTCCACCACGGATAACGATTCATCGTGAACGCCTGTATTGAATCAGCCCCGACGGGGCTCGAACAAGGGCCCATTCTTCATGAATGAGCCCGGAAAATAAGCCCTAGGAAATCCAGGGAAATATGCCCAACAACGAGTCAGTAAAGATGTTCCACGGATGTTGGTATGTGCAGCGCGGTTTGAGCGCAACCACTTCATCAGGCTTCGCGGGTATCCTTGAGCGTACCCTTGGGCATGACGGAACTCACCGCACCGCGCTGAACCACAATCGTCATGCCATCGGCCACCTCAACGATCAGGAATGCGTCGGTCACTTTGACAACCCGGCCCAGCAAACCGCCGTTGGTGATGATTTCATCGCCTTTTTCGATGGACTCGACCAGCTTTTTCAACTCTTTCTGGCGCTTGACCTGAGGCCGGATGAGCAAAAAGTACATCACACCGAAGATCAGGATCAAGGGCAGGAAGGTTGCAATCATGCTGGGCTGTTGGGCGGCGGCCGGTGCGGCTTCTGCCAGGGCGTCGGAAATAAAAAACATGGCTCAGAATTCCTTACATCTTTTGAAAATGAGTTCGAACAATGGATGCCGGGGTACCGGCTCCGCGAAAAAACGCACATTAGTATGACACAGCATGATCAAGTTCCCTGCATTTTAGGGAAGGTCTGCACAAATGCAGACCTTCCCGTGCAGGGCATGGATGCTCTGCCGCACAATGACGAAAGTCATTGAAATGCGGAGCTCGGGCCGGGCGTGTACCGGTCCGAGCGTATCTGAACGCGTAGCTGGCGCAAGCCCGCGAAGCCATGGATGGATTCGTGCAGAGTTTCCTCGGGCACTGGGCTGATTTTACCCGTCAATTCCACGTGCGCGATCGGCGTGGAACTTCGCCCTGAATGATTCGAATGTATTGCTTTCAATGGCCATGCGGATTTCCTGCATCAGGGTTTGGTAGTAGTGCAGGTTATGAATGGTGTTGAGTCGTGCGCCCAGCACTTCCTTGCATTTGTCGAGGTGTTTCAGATAGGCGCGCGAGTAACGCTGACAGGTGGTGCAGGTGCAGGTTTCGTCGAGCGGGCGTGTGTCGCTGACGTAACGGGCATTGCGCAGTTTTATGTCGCCGAAGCGGGTGAACAGGTGGCCATTGCGCGCGTTGCGTGTGGGCATCACGCAGTCGAACATGTCCACGCCGCGGGCCACGGACTCGACCAGATCTTCGGGCTTGCCCACGCCCATCAGGTAGCGGGGTTTGTCTTTGGGCAGCAAGTGGGTTGTGGCTTCCAGCACATGATTGCGTTCATCCAGCGGCTCACCGACGGAAAGGCCACCAATCGCGTAGCCGTCGAATCCGATGTTCAGCAAACCTTCCGCCGATTCGCGCCGCAGCACCGGATACATGCCGCCCTGAACGATGCCGAACAAGGCGGTATCGGTGTTGTCGGGCTTTAAGGTGTCGAACGCCGCGCGCGAACGCGCTGCCCAGCGCAGCGACAGGCGCATGGATTCCGCTGCCTGGACTTCCGTGGCCGGGTAGGGCGTGCATTCGTCGAAAATCATGACGATATCCGAGCCCAGTTCGTGCTGAATCTGCATGGAACGTTCGGGGGTCAGCATGACAGGGGAGCCGTCGACGGGGGATTGAAACCGCGCACCTTCCTCGGTGATTTTGCGCATTTCGGCTAAAGAAAACACCTGGAAACCGCCGGAGTCGGTCAGGATCGGTTTGTTCCAACCCATAAAATCGTGCAGGTCGCCATGGGCACGAATGACGTCAGTGCCTGGGCGAAGCATCAAATGAAAGGTGTTGCCGAGAATGATCTCAGCACCCAGTGCTTCGATTTCCAGCGGATCGACGGCTTTGACCGTGCCATAGGTGCCGACGGGCATAAAGGCGGGTGTTTCGATGTGTCCGCGCGCAAAGCGTATCTGGCCGCGCCGTGCGTCGCCATCGGTGTGAATGAGGTCAAATTGCATGTGGCTGTTCCGCGCCCGCGGGCGCTATTGTCTGGTCGACGGGAATGAACATGGCATCACCATAGCTGTAAAAACGAAAACCGGCGCGAATGGCGTGCTCATAGGCCGCCAGAATGCGTTCCCGACCAGCCAAAGCGCTTACCAGCATCAGCAGGGTGGATTGAGGGAGATGGAAGTTGGTGAGTAGTGCATCGACCACATATACCGGTTGTCCCGGATAAAGAAACAGGCGGGTATCGCCCTGATAGGTGCCGATCCGGCGCTGGGCGGCGGCTTTGGGGTATGCCCTTGCTGCCGTCTCGATGGCACGCAGGGCTGTGGTGCCCACGCAAACAACACGTCCGCCTCGTTCGCGCGCGGCGTCAATGGCAGCCACCGTTTCCTGTGGAACATTCAGCCATTCGCTGTGCATGGTATGTTCTTGGATGTTGTCGACGCGAACCGGCTGAAAGGTGCCCGCACCGACATGCAGGGTCACGAATGCCGTCTTGACACCCTTGGCAGCAATCTGTTCGAGCAGGTTTTCGGTCAGATGCAGGCTGGCCGTGGGCGCAGCCACGGCGCCATCGTGTGCGGCGAAGACGGTTTGGTAATCGTGTCGGTCCTGAGCGTCGTCTGCCCGATCGATATAAGGTGGCAGCGGCATATGACCGGCACGATTAAGCCAGGTCAGCATATCGGGATTGAGCGAATCCGGTGTGAGCTCGATGAGAAACAAGGCATCGTTACGATCCTTGACCGTGAGCGTGGCTTGTCCATCCATATCGATCCGGGTGCCGGGCGGTGGCGATTTGCTGGCACGGATGTGACACCAAGCGCTAAACCCATCCTGAAGCCGTTCGATGAGCACCTCGATCTTGCCGCCACTGGCCTTGTGGCCGAATACGCGAGCCGGGATGACGCGTGTATTGTTGAGGATCAGCAGGTCACCCGGTTCAAGCAAGTCGGGGAAGTCGGCGATGCGGCATTCTCTGAGATCGTTGGGTGTGTGTTCATTTGCGAGAACGAGCAGGCGCGCATCTTCGCGTGGCTCGATAGGGCGGCGTGCGATGAGTTCTGATGGGAGTGCGTAATCGAACAGCTTGGTTTGCATGGCGTGCGCAGTCTATCAGGGGGCGATAGCCGGCAGCAATCGGTTCAAAAAGACTGATGAGAAATACGTTTTAGGGAAAGCACGCTGATTTTGCAGCTTGCGTGAGAAAAGGCCATCCTGTGGCCCGGAACCAATCCTGCGGTTCGATCCTGATTTCCCCCGTCATGGGTTTTTTGGTGGAAAAGCACAGCCCTTCCGTGGGCGACCGAACTCTTGGGCACGAGTTTCGATCTAGCAGAGCAATCCTGGCTCTTGGCGCTCGTCATGAGCGACGGTTCAATTCATGATCCTAATTCGTCCCTCTCAGACTTTCCTTGCCGGTTATCCTAATCATTCATCCTGTGAATTTTTCCCCAAGTGTCATCCTTGAGATGGGTCTTTAATGGTCTTCCTTGGATGTCGTCCTTGAGTTTCCGATTCCATTCGGTTCCGAGTCCTGCCTTCCGTGTATTCCATCCTTGTCTGATTCATCCTAGAGACAGCCCTTCCAAGGCTGTGTGTCCCATCGTCCTGATGCGACGACCGAGGCGCATCCGTACGCCCGGTTTTCCTGAGTACCTTCGCTACCCTTCCGTGGGCAGTATCGAGTCCTTTCCGGTAAGAGCCATAATCAATCCTTGATCAAGGCGATGGGGTTTCCTGCCCGCTGTGTATTGAACACAGGTGCATCATGCCGAAGGAATGTGACAGGTCATAGTGGGAATCGAGCAGAGTTCCGTCGGATTTTACGATTTATTATGTAAGAATTTTCCTACGGAAAGATGGTGCCGGGCTTGGCTTGCTCGAAGTTGTGGTCGAATTGCTCAAGGCCTTGTGTGTAAAAGCGCAGGGGGAAATCTACATTATTGTGCATGACGGACATGGAATAGATGGTGAATTCGTCTGCATATCCTTGTTATATAGATTTATTTCAGGATGTTTTATTAATCCCTTTACAGCCGTTAATAAAGAAGGGGCGTATGGCGTTCATGAAGCCTTGCGGGTCTTCGATATGTGGCCAGTGCTTGGCTTGTTTGAGGGTGTGTAAGCAGCCGCCGGGAAAGTCCCGGATGATGATCGAACGATCATCCGGCTCGATATAGGCAGAGCCTGCGCCACGGACGAATAAAGCGGGGCCACAGAAAAATCCCTGAAGCCCGGGCATTTGTGAAGTTTCAGTGTAGTACTGCTGCAATACGTCGAGGTTGAAACGCCAGCGCCATGCGCGTTGCCCGGTTTGTTTGTCGTGACTGAGATTGGCTGCAAGGAAGGCGCGAACCTCCGGGTCGAAGATGAATCGACCCATTTGGCTTCGTGCTTGTTCTCGTGAGGTCAGGTGATCCAGATCGACCGCTCGTAACCCGGCGAAGATATCTTGGTGCCATGCGGGATAGGCTTTTGGGGCGATATCGACGACTACCAGCCGGGTAAAACGTTCCGGGGCTTGGTCTGCAAGCAGCATGGCCAATTTGCCGCCGAGTGAGTGGCCAAGGAGTTTGACGCGCTCAAGACCCAGTCGATCCATGAGGGCCAGTACATCGGCGGCCATGGCTTCATAACTCAGATCGGGGGCCCAGGGCGAGCGGCCATGATTTCGCAGATCAATATTGATGACCCGGTAGGTATCCGCCAGATTGCGGGCCACGCCGCGCCAATTCGCCAGAGAGCCGAACAAACCGTGCATAATGATGACGGGCAATCCGCCTCCGGATTCCTCAAAATTCAATGCGACGGGTGAGTGTTTCATACGTTCCTTGTTCCTGGGTCATGGTGCGGGCAGCCTGTCGTTCGACTGGATGCTGGGCCATATTAGCATTTGTCCACGGTCCTGCCGAACGCGCAGGCGCGCCCTGATCCACATACCATTACTCATTCAATGAAGGCCACCATGCCAGATCAACTGTTTACATTGCCCAAACCGGAACTGCCGGTGCCCCGTGTTTTCCCACAACAGATTCAGCGTGCAGCCGCCGTTCTCGATGTGATTTTGTCGGATGGCGTACCGAGTGATCGCGCCTTGCAGCATTGTTTTCGTGCCGAGCGACAAATGGGCAAGCGCGACCGGGCGCAACTGCAAACCCTGGTGTTTTTTGTCCTGCGGCACTGGCGACTATTGGATGAATTGCTGGGCGTGCAGCCCGGTGCGGTTGCTTCGGCGCTGCCACGCGTGGGCATGGCGGTTCATCTGGCCGGATTGCTGGATGCGACCTTGGCTGATTTGACGGGCGTGGTTGCCAGACCGCGAGGAGAGATGGTCGAGCAGATCGCCCGCAGCAGCCCGGCGGTGCGCTTTGGTTTGTGTGACGCGGATATGGCACGGTTGGAAGCGGCCTTTGGCAACGATGCGGTGGCGGTTGCGACAGCACTTCTGACGAGGGCGCCGGTTGATATTCGCATCAATTCGGCTATGGCCGAACCCCGCGCACTGGCAGAAACACTGCTCGCATCGGGTCTGGAGAGCATGCCGATCCCGGGGTTGCCCAATGGTCTGAGGCTGAATGACAACAAGCCGCTCACGTCCTTGGATGCGTATCACGCCGGTGCGTTTGAAATTCAGGATGCGGGCAGTCAGTGGATTGTGGAAGCATGTCAGGCGCAATCAGGGCAGCATGTGTTGGATCTGTGTGCCGGTGCGGGCGGCAAGTCGCTCGGCCTCGCCGAGGCCGTGGGTGAGCAGGGAAGCGTCTTGGCTTGCGATACCGAAGCCGAACGATTGGCGCGCCTGCCGGAACGCAGTGAACGGGCGGGTTGGCACAACATCGAGTGTCAGCCCATTGCGGACAGTGCCGATCCTGAATTGCATCGACGCGGGCCGTTTGATCGGGTGCTGATCGACGCGCCGTGCTCGGGTTCGGGAACCTGGCGCCGTCATCCCGAGCTGCGTCAGATTCCGGCTGATCTGGATGCCTTGTGCGCCACACAGGCCCAACTACTCGATGATGGTGTGCGGTTGACGAAAGCCGATGGCTTGCTGATTTACGCCACCTGCAGCTTGTGGCGCGAAGAAAATGAAATGCAGATCGCGTCCTTTTTGGTGCGCCATCCGGATTGGCGCGTTGCCGAACTCCCCACGCGGATGACGCATGCACTAACTGTGGAGGAAGGAATGGCGCGGATTCGGCCAGACATTCAGGGCTCAGACGGTTTTTTCTTTTGCGTGTTACAGCGGGCAAATGATTGATAAAAGCTATCAAACAAAGCGAAAAAATTAATTGGCTTGATTGAACTGATGGCGGTACAACAAGAGGCGCCCGAAGAGGCGAACATAAAAACCACCTGAGGACAGACACCATGACACAAAGCCAATGCCCCTTTCATCACGCCCCCAGTGCCAGTAAGACCGTTCGAGACTGGTGGCCCAATCGCCTGAATCTGGATGTGTTGCGTCAACACGGCAGCAAATCCAGCCCGATGGACGCTGATTTCAACTACGCGGAAGAATTCAAAACACTGGATTTGGCTGCCGTCAAAGCCGACCTGCGTGCGCTGATGACTGATTCACAGGATTGGTGGCCGGCGGATTACGGCCATTATGGCCCCTTTTTTATCCGTATGGCCTGGCACAGCGCCGGCACCTACCGCACCGGCGATGGGCGCGGTGGCGCGGGTACGGGTAATCAACGCTTCGCGCCGCTCAACAGTTGGCCCGATAACGTCAACCTCGACAAAGCCCGCCGTCTGCTTTGGCCGATCAAGCAAAAATACGGCCGGAAAATCTCCTGGGCTGATCTGATTATCTTGACGGGCAATGTCGCGCTCGAATCGATGGGCTTTAAAACCTTCGGTTTCGCCGGTGGGCGGGAAGATATCTGGGAACCGGAAAAAGATATTTACTGGGGCGCGGAAAGCGAGTGGCTGGCGACCAGTGATAATCCGCAGAGCCGTTATCGTGGCGACCGTGAGCTGGAAAACCCGCTGGCAGCCGTGCAGATGGGCCTGATCTATGTGAATCCCGAGGGGCCGGATGGCCAGCCCGATCCGGTCGCCTCCGGCCGCGACGTGCGCGAGACGTTCGCGCGCATGGCGATGAACGATTACGAAACCGTGGCCCTGATCGCCGGGGGGCACACCTTCGGCAAATGTCATGGAGCCGGTGATGCCGCCCATGTCGGGCCGGAGCCGGAAGCTGCCGGTCTAGAAGAGCAGGGTCTGGGCTGGAAAAGCAGTTTCCGCAGCGGCAAGGGTGGTGATCAGATCGGCAGCGGGCTGGAAGGCGCGTGGACACCGACACCGACAACATGGGACATGAGTTATTTCGACGTCTTGTTCGGTAACGAATGGGTGCTGACCAAAAGTCCGGCCGGTGCCTGGCAATGGACGCCCAAAGAAGCCAACGAGCACAATCAGGCCCCGGCGGCGGAAGATGCCAGCCAGAAGCGCCCGATCCTCATGACCACAGCGGACATGTCGCTGCGCATGGACCCGGTTTACGAGCCGATTTCCCGCCATTTTCATGCAAACCCGGATGAGTTTGCCGACGCCTTTGCGCGTGCCTGGTTCAAGCTCACGCATCGGGACATGGGGCCGCGTAGCCGCTATCTCGGCCCGGACGTGCCGCAAGAGGAACTGATCTGGCAAGACCCCATCCCCGAGCGGAACCATGCGTTGATCGATGACGGCGATATCGACTTCCTGAAGAATCGCATCGCCAACAGCGGGCTGGGTATCGGTGAACTGGTCACGACCGCCTGGGCTTGTGCCTCGACCTTCCGTGGCTCGGACATGCGCGGTGGCGCCAATGGCGCACGGATCCGGCTCGCGCCGCAGAAGGATTGGGAAGTCAATCAACCCGCGCAGTTGGCCTATGTGCTCGGCGTGCTCGAAGGCATCATGGAGCGGTTCAACCAGAGCCAAGCGGGGAACAAGCGGGTTTCATTGGCGGATTTGATCGTGCTGGCCGGTGGTGTGGGCATCGAGCTGGCCGCACAAAAGGCCGGACACCCGGTGACGGTTCCGTTCACACCCGGCCGGATGGACGCTACGCAGGAACAAACCGACATCGAGGCGTTTTCCGTGCTTGAACCGATTGCCGATGGGTTCCGCAATTTCGAGAAAGGCAAATACACGGTTTCCGCAGAAGAATTGCTGGTCGACAAGGCGCAGTTGCTTACTTTAACGCCCGCGCAGATGACAGTGCTCGTCGGTGGTATGCGCGTATTGAACACCAATGCCGATCACACTGATCACGGTGTGTTCACCGAGCGCCCGGAAACGCTCAGCAATGATTTTTTTGTCAATCTGCTGGATATGGGTACGGCCTGGACGGCCAAATCCGATGACGAGAATCTGTTCGAAGGGCGGGATCGCCAAACCGGTCAGCTCAAATGGACGGGTAGCCGGGTGGATCTGGTGTTCGGTTCAAACTCAGAGCTGCGGGCGCTGGCGGAAGTCTACGGCAGTGCAGATGGCGAGGAAAAATTCAGGAATGACTTTGTGGCCGCCTGGACCAAGGTCATGAATCTGGATCGATTCGATCTGGTTTGAGCCGACGAATTCGCATCCAAGGAGTCCTCGTTCCCCCTTTTACAAAGGGGGCTGCACTTACCCGAAAAAGAACGGATTCACCCCCTTTGAAAAAAAGGGGGCAGGGGGATTTACCGGCTCGAAAAGTCCTCCGCGCTTGTGCAGCGGCTCCTGGCAGCATGGACAAAAAACACGGGCATCGGCACACTTCCAACTGAACTCCCGATTTGGTCATTATCGAGTAGCCCTTTTTTATGAATCACCACCGCTTTTACCCCAAAGCCAGCCCATATACATGGCCACTGGTGATTGGCCTTGTTTGTCTTTTTCTGACCGCCTGCGGCCAAAAAGGCCCCTTGGTCATGCCATCTGATGCGCCCGCGTCGACGGCCTCTCAAACCGCAGGTAAACCTTGATATGACTGCGTTTCCTTACGACCATTTGACCCGAGGTGCTGACCAAACTTTATGTCTGGAAGGATACGCGCTCGACCAAGTGGCAACCGATTTTGGTACGCCGACCTACGTGTATTCCCGCCCGGCCATCGAGCGGGCCTACACCGAACTGACAAACGCGTTCGGCGACCGTCCGCACCGGATTTGCTATGCGGTGAAGGCCAATAGCAACCTCGCCATTCTCGCCCTGCTGGCCCGATTGGGTGCCGGGTTCGATATTGTGTCCGGCGGAGAGCTGGCGCGCGTGCTCAAAGCAGGCGGCGTTCCGGAGAAAATCGTATTTTCGGGCGTTGGCAAAACTCGTGCCGAAATCGAGCAGGCTTTGCGCGCGGGCGTGGGTTGCTTGAATGTCGAGTCCGATGCTGAATTGGCGCGCATCAGTGAAGTGGCAGCCGGGCTCGGTGTCATCGCGCCGGTCTCGCTGCGGGTGAATCCTGATGTGGACGCCAAAACGCATCCGTACATTTCAACCGGTTTGAAGGACAACAAATTCGGCGTGCCCATCGAGCAGGCGCCCGCTTTGTATCGCCATATCATGCGCGATGCGAATCTCAAGGCGGTCGGGATCGATTGCCATATCGGTTCGCAGCTCACCGATGTATTGCCCTTTGCCGATGCGGCCCGGCGTGTGCTCGCGCTGCTGGATACGCTCCTGCTGGAGGGGATCGAGTTGGCGCACCTTGATTTAGGCGGTGGTTTGGGTATTCGTTATACCGATGAACGCCCTCCATCCGCTGTCGATTGGGTGGATGCCATCACATCGGTCGTCGATCGACACCCCATTGCGCGCCACCTGCCCTTGATGCTGGAGCCGGGGCGATTTCTGGTGGGCCCTGCCGGGGTGTTGCTCAGCCGCGTCGAGTATCTCAAGCCGCATCCGTCCGATGGAAAATCGTTTGCGATTGTTGATGCCGCGATGAATGATCTCATGCGCCCGGCGCTTTATGGCAGCATCATGGCGATTGCAGCGGTCAAGCCCGATGCAACGATCCCAGCGCGCGACTGGGAAATCGTGGGGCCGGTGTGTGAAACCGGTGATTTTCTGGGCCATGGTCGGCATCTGGCACTCGCGCAAGGCGATTTGATTGCCGTTCTGGGCGCGGGAGCCTATGGTTTTTCCATGGCCTCGAACTACAACACGCGCGGCCGGGCGGCGGAAGTATTGGTCGATGAGCACGGCGCCACGTTGATTGGTGCGCGCGAGTCGGTGCAATCGCTGTGGGCGCTCGAGTCGATTCCGCCCAGTTTGATGTAGATTCAGATACGCCGTTTTTTCAATAGCCAATTTCTATCAAAGTTATCTGGACATTCAATTTCAACGGTGTGCCCAATTGATGTATTGTCATCACAGTTCCATGATTTGCGTATCAAATCGTGGAATCGTTTTTTTCTAACCAATCGTTAAGGAGATTGATATGCTCGAGAATCGCGAAGGTCAGCGCGTACCTAACGTCACATTCCGTATGCGCGAAAACAATCAGTGGGTCGATGTTACCACCGACGATCTGTTCAAGGGCAAAACCGTGGTAGTGTTTTCTCTGCCGGGTGCATTCACGCCGACCTGCTCTTCGAGCCATGTGCCGCGTTTCAATGAGTTGGCGCCGGTGTTCTTCAAGCATGGCGTGGACGAAATTCTTTGTCTGTCGGTCAACGACACCTTCGTCATGAACGAATGGGCGGCGGATCAAAAAGCAGAGCACATCCGGTTCATTCCCGACGGCAACGGCGAATTCACCGAAGGCATGGGTATGCTGGTCGACAAGGAAAACCTGGGGTTCGGCAAGCGTTCCTGGCGTTATTCCATGCTGGTCAAGGACGGCGTGATCGAAAAAATGTTCATTGAGCCGAATGTCGAAGGCGACCCGTATGAAGTCTCCGATGCCGATACCATGCTCGACTGGCTGGCACCCAATGCCGTCAAACCGCATTCGGTCATGCTGTTCTCCCGCCGTACCTGCCCGTTCTGCGCCCGTGCCAAAGGCATGTTGCGCGACGCGGGCATGGCCTTTGATGAGATTCTGGTCGGCGAGCACGTCAATCTGCGCGGCTTACGTGCGGCGACGGGTTCGGAATCGGTTCCGCAGGTCTTCATCGATGGCAAATTGATCGGCGGCAGCGACAAATTGTCCGAATGGTTGATAGCCAATCAGTAAACCACGAATGAGCTTTTCAGGTTCGATATACCGAGCCTGAACCGAAACTCAAGCGGATGGCACAGGTTCATCCGTTTTGTTTTCGGTCTCTTTTGATATCGCTCTAGCCCTGTTGCCCGACTTGAATCAATCGGTGCAAACGGAGTGAGAAAAACAATAGGAAATCACCATGAGCAAAGCCGTAGAATTTGATCTGATTGTACTGGGCGGGGGGTCTGGTGGCCTGGCCGTGGCCGAGCGCGCGGTGCAGTACGGCCAGCGTGTCGCCGTGATCGAGCCGGCGCATTTGGGTGGCACCTGCGTGAATCTGGGTTGTGTACCGAAGAAAGTCATGTGGTATGCCGCCAACATGGCGCATGCACGGCACGAGGCGGAAGCCTGGGGATTCCCTGCCGTGCACGATAAGATCGATTTCGGCAAGCTTGTCGCCGGGCGCAATCAGTTCGTGAACAACATCCGCAATTACTGGGGTGGGTACGCACAGGAGTTGGGTATCACGGTCATTCAAGGCAGGGGCGTGCTGACCTCGGCGACCACCGTGGCCGTGAACGAGCAAACCTATACTGCACCGCATATTGTGCTTTCCACGGGCGGTGTGCCCTTTGTGCCGCCGGTGTCGGGCAAGGAGCTGGGCATTACTTCAGACGGTTTTTTTGAACTGACCGAGTTGCCACCGCGCGTGGCGGTGATCGGAGGCGGATATATCGGTGTCGAGTTGGCGGGTGTTCTGCGCTCGTTCGGCAGTGAGGTGACGTTGCTCGACATGCTCGATTCGGTGATTGCGCCGTTCGATTCGATGATCCGTGAAGTCGCCACCGAAAACCTGCGCACGTTGGGGGTCGATTTGCGCCTGCCGTTTCGTGTACAGGCACTTACCGAAACCGCCGGGGGCAAATTTATTACCTCGGCTGCGGATGAACAGCTTGGTCCCTTCGATGAAATCATCTGGGCCGTGGGCCGCGCACCGAATACCCGCGCACTTGGATTGGATGCGGCTGGCGTCACCGTCCAGGCCAACGGCATTATCCCGACCGACGACTACCAGAACACCAATGTGCCCGGTATCTATGCCATTGGCGACATCACCGGGCGGGCACCACTGACACCAGTGGCCATCGCGGCGGGCCGACAATTGGCCGAGCGGCTATTCAACGGCCGAACACAGGTAAGACTCGATTACAATAACATCCCCACAGTCGTTTTCGCCCACCCGCCGATCGGCACCGTGGGGTTGACCGAGGCGGCGGCGCGTGCCGAGTTCGGTGATCAGGCGGTCACGATTTTTGAGACGCGCTTCACGCCGATGCGGTATGCCTTGTCGGCCCAAGGATTCAAAACCGCAATGAAGCTCGTGTGTGTGGACGAGGAGCAACGCGTGGTGGGGTTGCACCTGGTCGGCGACGGCGCGGACGAGATGCTGCAAGGCTTTGCCGTGGCGGTGAAAGCGGGATTGACCAAGGCCCAATTCGATGCCACGGTCGCGATCCACCCGACGTCATCTGAGGAGCTGGTGACGATGAAAACGCCGCGAGATTCCGCGTGAAACCGTTCAGCCGGACCTGCTGATGTTTCTGGAAATCCGTCACCTGCGCACCATCCGCGCGGTTGCCGAGAGTGATTCCTTGGCGCTGGCCGCCGAGCAGCTGCATCTGACGCAGTCTGCGTTGTCGCACCAGATTCGCGCGATTGAGGATTATTACGGGCTGACGCTGTTTTCCCGCCGCTCGAGGCCCATGCGGCCCACGCCCGCCGGTCGGCGTTTTTTGCAGGCGGCGACGCAATTGTTGCCCCTGATGGACGAACTCGACCGCGATCTGCGTCAGCTGGCGGGTGGAGATACCGGGCGGCTGTTTATTGCGTTGGAGTGCCACTCCTGCTTTTCATGGCTTCTGCCGACCTTGAATGCCTACCGCGAACAGTGGCCGAATATCGATACGGACTTGTCGCTGTCGCACAGCTTCGAGGCACTCGATGCGCTCAAGCGTGGGCTTGTGGATGTGGTAGTCAGCTCCGACCCGATCGATGATCCCGAGATCCGTTTTGTTCCGTTGTTTCACTATGAAGTCGTTCTTGCGGTTTCACCGCAACATTCTTTGGTCGCAGAAGAAGTCGTTACGCCGCACATGCTGGCTGGTGAGACGGTGATTACCTATCCTGTGAACCGGAACCGGCTGGATATTTTTTCCCGCTTTTTAACGCCTGCCGGCGTTGAACCGGCTGCGACGCGAAGCTCGGAGCTGACCGTGATGATTGCCCAATGGGTTGCCAGTAATCGAGGGGTGGCCGCCTTGCCTGCCTGGGCCATCGTCGATGAACTTGCGCAAGGCAGCATCGTGGCGCGCCCATTGGGCGAGGGCGGTATCCATGCGACGCTTTATCTTGCTTTGCGTCAGCAAGAGTGTGATCAGGCCTATGTGGCGGCTTTCATTGAAACGGCGCGTGCGGCGGCCCTGAAGACGCTCAAAGATATTCAGCTCGCATCCTGATCCTTGCTCGTGGCGCATGTCGAGCCCGGGTAAGGTTTACAGAGCGGTGCCCGTTTCTGTTTTTGGTCCATCGACTGATGAGCCTAGTTCGGCCAGCGGCATCTCCGGTGCGAACAAACTCCCTTGAATCCAGGAAATACCCGCTGCCCGCGCGGCTGAGAGCTGTTCGGCTGTTTCAATATCCTGCGCAATGATCGTGACGGACAACGCCCGCGCCAAACCCAGCAGGCAGTCGATAAACGCGCGATCTCTGGCGATCTGGCTGCGATGGGTGAACCAATCGGCATTGATCTTCACATAATCAACGGCGTGACGACGCAGGTGCTGGAAAATCCAGTGCCCCGGGGTCGTCTGGTCAATCGCGAATTTGAAGTCAAAACCGTGTAGTTCCTCGATGAACCGATCGAACAGGTTCAGGTCGGCCAGCGATTCGCGTTCGTTCAGCTCGAACACGAGCCGACTGCGCGCCATGCCGGCGGCATCCATCAGCTGTGCGACATCCGCAAGGAATGATTTAGCACGCACGGTTCGGCGTGAAATGTTGACGAAGATCAGGCCGCTGCAATGTGTTGCGACTTGCGGGCAAATGAGCGCTTTCATCAATTGGCGATCAAAGGTTTCGGCTTGCCCGCGCCGCTCGACCATGCCGAGAAAATCACGGGCCATGACCCAACGATCGCCGATATTCAGCTGTGCCAGTACTTCCATGCCAACCCGTTCGAGCAGCAGGTTTTCCATTGGTTCGACCGAGGCGTCCCCAATGGCGAAAATGGGTTGGAACAAAATGCGTGGCGGCTGTCCTTCGGTGAGCGCTTCGAGAACATCCTGATTCTCGATGGGCTTGTCGTGCAGATCGGCCAACGGCTCATCGGGATTGGGAAGCGCGAATTGATTCTTGCCCGCGAGTTTGGCCCGATACATCTGTGCGTCCGCGATGGCGAACAGGCCGCGGGCCGAGTCGGTGTGCGTCGGGCCGATGCCGATGCCGATAGACAATGAAACCCCGACCGTATGTCCATCCGGTGTTTTCATCGACAAATTTCGTATTCGGGCCAGCAGCCGCTCTGCCACCATGATGCATTCCTTTTCTCCTGCCTCAGGGAGAATAGCCGTGAACTCATCACCGCCATAGCGCGCAAGGATGTCCCCGGTGCGTAAGGCATCGTGCAGGCAGTCGGATACCTTGCACAGAAAGGTGTCACCGAAGGTGTGACCGTAGCTGTCGTTGACGACTTTGAAATCGTCGATGTCAATGACAAACAGGCCGAACGAGTAGTCATGCCGCTGCGCGCGATCCATTTCATAATCCAGCAGCGACCAGAACATGCGCTGGTTATACATCTGTGTGAGCGGATCGCGTGTGGCGTAAAACTCCAGATCCTCGGTATGCTTTTCGATGGCGCGCACCGAGCCCACCACGTTCAGCATGGTGGAAAGAATCGACTCGACCAGGAGGCGTTCGACCTGAGTCTGGTTTTGGGCGTTGGGCAGAATGAGACCGACCAAGCCGTGAATGGACGGGTTGTCCATGGTGATCTCTTTGGTGCGAAGATCCAGCTGTCGCGCGTTTTCGAGGGTGGGCCTGCCGGATGGATCGAGACTGTGTTGGCGGGGGATAAAGTCGGTAGCAACCTGCCCCAGCGTTTCCCCCACAATTAACTTAACCCGCTGGCTCATGCTTGCAGCGACCGTTTCATTGATGGTGTCGAACCAGAATAGCTCAACATTGGCGGGCCGGTCGCCGACCGCAAAAGCGGTAAACACGCCATGAACCGTCTGAACCGTGTTGATCTCCTTGAGCAGATCGCGCACGTAGCGGCGCCAGTCGCGCACCACATCCGAGGTGATGACAAACCGTTCGAGCAGGCGAATTTCAAATTCCAGCAAATCCCGATCCACCGCCAGATGGCGCACTTTATCCGTCAGGCCATCGACTTCGATCAGCACGTCGTCCAGCTCGGAAAAACCGGTGTGCGCGTCGCTGAAACGGATATGTGCCAAATCTTCTACCCGGTCGAGATAACTGATCGCGTTCTTCAAACTTGCAATCGAGCGTCCCATACGTCGCCCGAGCAATAAAGCGATCATCAGGGCGGCCAGCAGGGGGATCGGCATGATTATCAACAGCTTGTTGACAAGCTCATTGTGTGCCTTGGTCGTGATCTGCCCGACTGATTGCGTGATCGAGAGTACGCCCAGCACGTTGCCCACCTTGGCGTTGGTGTGGCACCTTATGCACTGCGCTTCGGCAATCAGTGGGCGGTCGTACCGAATTATCCCATCGTGCATTTTTGTCTGGGTTTTGCCTGTGGCAAAGGCGGATAACACCAGAGGATCTGCATCGGGTTGTTCAATCGGGCCAAAGAGCGCTATGACCTTGCTGCCACGGTACAACTCGATCCGGGTACTGGAATCGTTGCCTTGGGCGCGGATGGTTTTGAGAAATTCGTCGAGTTGCGCGCGGGACCAGCCTTGACGCATAATCTGATACATTGCATTGAAGGTGCCGTCGGCCAGCGAGGCCGACATCTCAACGGCGGATTGGCGCACCGTGCGCTCGAAAACACCGGTGGTGGCCCAGTACATGGCAATGGCGACCAGAACAGAAACTGCCAGGGCAGCGCCCACGATCAGCAGCCGAATTGAACGTAACCATCGTCCCATTGATTTCGATTTCCTAAAAAGCTTTGAGCTAAGACTGTGTCGTACGATACGGGTCGTCCGATACAGTGCGGCTGTCCAGTGCCACAATGAAATATTCGAGTAATAAACCAGCGTAATCGAAAACGATTTTTGTGTGGAATCAGACTTTCTGTGGGGTTATTAAAAAATCAAGATGTTCTTAAATTGTCGCTGGTGGAATTATTGCTGGTGGGCGCATCAGGTGCTGCCGTGTCGGCGGTCGGGTTGTCGCTTTCTTCCGTGTGTTCGGGGGGGTATGGCAGGCCGCCTGAGCCAAACCATTCATCCAGAATAGTGCGGGCCTGGGGAACCCCGCTACCGCGCAAACCGGAAAAAGGCAGCCAATGGACGGCTGCAAGAGAAGTCTCTTTTTTGAGGGCAAAAACGGTTTTACTGATTTCGTTCTGACTCAGTTTGTCGGCCTTGTTCAGCAGGCACAGAACCGGCAGTTGACGATCCTGGGCGTATTCGATCATCTGGCGGTCGGTTTCCTTGAGTGGGTGGCGAATGTCCATAATGATCACGACGCCGGCCAGTGACTGGCGCTCTGCAAAGTAAGCGGCCAGTGCCTCGCCCCAGCGCCGCCGCATCGCCTCGGGCACCTTTGCATAGCCGTAACCGGGTAAATCCACCAGTCGGCGGCTTTCGTCACGCAAACCGAACAGGTTGATCAACTGGGTTCGTCCGGGTGTGCGGGATGTTCTGGCCAGGCCCTTTTGCCCGACCAGCGCATTGAGCACGGTTGATTTTCCGGCGTTCGAACGTCCGGCAAAAGCCACTTCGGCGCCGAAATCGGCGGTCAGCTCTTTGGGCGACGGCGCACTTTTGATGAAATAAGCTGTTCTAAAATCCATCATCACATCCGGCTCCGGGTCGTGAACGCGCCGCGCCATAACAGTCGCGCGGCTTGCTTGAAGGTATAAATAAATCCCGTCTAGGGGGGTATTGATCAATCCGAATCCCGCCCCGAGCCTATCACTGCTAAACTGGGAAGGTTTCAGTGAGCAGGGTCACTATTGGGTGGCATTGTTTCACAGTTTGGGTCGAGGCGTGTGCCGCGACGAATTTGCCGCCCAATGGGGCGGTGTATGCTCGGGTTGCGATGCCCCGAGCCGGACATTTTCCGAATAGATTTTAGAACAGGTGCCCCATGAGTCGATCAGCTTTGAGTTCATCACGTTTGCCCGTCGTGGCGCTTTTGTTCCGTCGTGCCGCACTGCCCATCGTGCTTGGTGTCGGCATCACGTTGACGGGAATCGCTGTTGCTCTGGCTGGCGGCGATGTGGAAGCAGGGCGCGAGGCCAGTAAGACTTGCGCCGCCTGTCATGGTGCTGATGGCAATAGTATGGTGCCAACGTTTCCTTCCATCGCGGGTCAGCCCGCCGGATATCTCGCGGAACAGCTTCGTGCCTTCCGCGACGGTAACCGTGTCAATGCCTTGATGAGTCCGCAGGCCAAGGCTTTGACCGATCAGCAAATCCTGGATCTGGCTGCCTATTTTGCGGCGCAGAAGCGGGTGGTGAAGGCGGCGTCGACGGAAGATTCCATCCCCGGTGCGCATTTGTGGAAGTTTGGCGGCCATTCGAATACCGTGGCTGCCTGTGCGGCCTGTCATGGGCCACAGGGGCAAGGCAATCAGCCTGCCGGGTTCCCGGCGCTGCGTGGACTGACGCCTCAGTACATCACTGAATCATTATTGGCCTATCGTAAGAATGAGCGCAAGACTGAACACGCCGACATCATGGTCAGTATTGCCAGCAAGCTGACTGACGATGATATCAAGGATGTGGCTCAACATATCGCTACTTTCCGCTAGTTTTTGTTTAACTTTGCTTCAGACGAACTGCGTCCGTCGGTGCCCCGACTGCTCGGGTGCCTATTTTTTTTTGAATACTCGACCGTTGGAGCCGGGAACTTGTGCCCCAATCGCCACTCGAAAAAATCTTGTTAGCAATACACCCCGCGGTTGGGGAAACCAAGTACGACGATTACCTATCCTATTTTTTTAAAGGCTGCGCATGTCCGATACCTCCCAATCAGTTGAGCTGAACCCGCCAAAGTCGGCAGGTGACCAACCGGGCACCGCCAAAGTACGATCGCAGGGTGTCACCAAGCGCATCCTGCTGTGGCTGACGTCGATGAACCTGGCGGTCACGCTGCTGGTTATTCTGGCGATTGCTTCGGTGATCGGTACGGTGCTCAAGCAGAACGAATCCTTCAACAGTTATCTGGATGTGTTCGGGCCGTTCTGGTTTGCCGTGTTCCGTAATCTGTCCTTGTACGATGTGTACTCCGCGACCTGGTTCGTTGCCATTCTGCTGTTTCTGGTGGCGTCCACGTCATCATGTGTTGCACGCAATGCGCCGGCGTTCCTGCGTGATATCCGTAGTTTCCGCCTGAATGCCCAGGAAAAGTCGCTTCGTGCCTTTGCGCACAAAATGGACATGAAATCGGATGCCAAACCCGAGTCGCTGGTCGCACCCATACAAGCCCTCCTTGAGCGGGCGGGATTTAAAAGCAGAGTCAAAACCCAGCCACACGAGATTCTGATCTCCGGGCGCAAAGGGGGTATGAACCGGATCGGTTACGTACTGACGCATCTCGGCATCATCGTGATTCTGCTCGGTGGTCTGCTCGACAGCAAGATGCAGCTCAAGCTGATGGATGCGTTGGGCATGGTTAAGGTGGAAACCGCCAATATTCCCGTCAGTGAAGTGCCGGACATCAGCAAAATTCCTGTCGGTGGCTTGCAGGCGTTTCGTGGCACGGTCAACATCCCCGAACATAAATGGGGTGATGTGGTGTTTATCGGTCTTAAGGATGGGTACGTTGTTCAGAACCTGCCGTTCAAGATCTTTGTCAATAAATTTGCCATCGAGCATTACGACACCGGTATGCCCAAGTCGTACATGTCGAACGTGACCTTGACGAACAAGGAAACCGGACAAGAGATCACCAAGACCATCGAAGTAAATCACCCACTTCACTACATGGGGTACAACATTTTTCAGTCGAGCTTCGGCGATGGCGGAACGAAATTGAAGATGTCAGCGTGGCAATTGTCTGGCAGAGCCGGTGTGGCGCAGCCCATCGACTCGGCTGTTTTCGACAAAAAACGCTTTGATTTCAACAACCAAAATTATCAGCTCGAATTTACCGATTTTCGGATGTACAACATCAATCCGGTGATGGATGACAAAGGCGTGGTGCACCAGAAGAACTATGGCCCATCGGTGACGTTCAAGCTGCGTAACGCAGCGGGTGAAGCCATTGAGTATCAGAACTACTTCCTGCCGATTAGCTTCAAGGGCCATCAGTATTTTCTAAGTGGCGTGAAGCGTAGTATTGGTGGTCAACAGCAATATTTGTATATTCCAGCCGATCAGAAAGGATCGATTGATACCTTCATGGCTTATCTGGCTATGCTCTCCGATCAGGCGAAAATGCAGCAGATTGCCGCGCGCCTGATTGGTGACGTGAGTTCGTCCGTCGATGGCAAGAGCGCCATGTCCAACGAAAAATTGACCCAATCGGCCAGTGCCTCGATCGCAGAATTGGTGCATATCTTCGTCCAGCAGGGTTTCCCGGCCATGCAGGCGAAAATCGAATCGGCGCTGGCGCAACGTAATTTAAGTCCGGAAGCCAAGAAAAAGGCAGAACAGGCATCGATCAGCGTGGTTCGTTCCGTGCTTGAGCGCGCCTTCCTGGAAACATTGGCAGCCCAGGATGGAAAG
Organism: Halothiobacillus sp. 15-55-196; assembly: GCA_002282715.1. GTDB lineage: Bacteria > Pseudomonadota > Gammaproteobacteria > Halothiobacillales > Halothiobacillaceae > Halothiobacillus. Next base: position 50,957 of record NCKC01000011.1, read on the forward strand.
CAGGAATTTACCGATAAAGATGCTAAATTCTTTGATGATGCCATGGATGCTATCTCCGCTTTGCCAGCCTACGGTTCGCCCATTTTTGTGCAGCCTAAGAGTTTTGAGCAGATCCAGTCTACTGGTCTTGAAGTTTCCCGTGCGCCGGGTGCCATCTGGGTTACCATCGGGTCGATCATGCTGGTACTTGGTATATTCATGAATTTTTACATTCACTACCGTCGGCAATGGGTATTGCTGAAACCAGATGACAAGGGCACCCGTATTTTGCTGGCCGGGTCCGATATTCGTAAAAACATTGATTTTGACAAGGATTTCGCGGCGTTCAGTAGTGAACTTATGGCCGCTACGGAGTCGAAACCTTCAGAGAGTGAAAGACCGGCCTAGCGCGACGCCGTCACGCTGGGTGAATCAATAGCCATGAGGCTCGAACTGTTTCCTATTCGAGGAGTTACCTGAAAATGTCAGTGCCAAAAGAACACATGATGCCGATGCTCGATGCATCGCTTAAGCTGAACAAAGACCCGGGCCGACGCATCGGGATTGCAGATGTTCTCTACACCCTGATCGCCTTGGGTGCGGCTGTATTTGCCTATTACCACTACCGCGAATACCTCTGGGGTCCCCAGATCGGCATGCTGTTTGGCTTTGCCATCGGCGTGAGCTTTTTGGGCTGGCTCTGGCCCGCTACCCGCTGGCTCGTGGGTGTGGTAGCCGTCATCTCCCTCTTTACCGTATATCAGTACGGGTTATACGCCCCGGGCGGCGAAGCGGTCGGGCGTATCAAGCTGCACGAGATCCAGGAAGGTCACTTCTTCCTGAAGTTTTTCCTCTCTAGCCCGGCTGCCACCATGTGGATGGTGACGTTGTTTGCCTTGGCCATGCCCACCTATTTCTTCGGGATGTGGCGTCGGTCGGCGTTCGCCGGGAAAGTGGGCAGTGCGTTGGTCTGGAGCGGTATTGCCATGGGCTTTATCGGCTTCTTTGCCCGCTGGCGCGAATCGTATCTGATCAACTTCGACTACGGCCATATTCCGGTCAGTAACCTCTACGAAGTGTTCGTGGTGTTCAGTGTGTTCACCTCCTTGCTGTATCTGTACTACGAGCGCCGTTACCAGACCCGCGCACTGGGCGGGTTCGTGATGACGGTGGTGACCGCTGCACTGGCCTTCCTGATGTGGTATCAGTTTGCGCAGGCAGCCAATACCATCGAGCCACTGGTGCCTGCACTCAAGAGCTGGTGGATGAAAATCCATGTGCCGGCGAATTTCATCGGGTATGGCAGTTTCGCCATTTCCGCGATGGTTGGTGTTGCCTACCTCATCAAGGAGAAGGTGGGTGGTGATGGCGTCAACGATCGCCTGCCTTCCTTGGCGGTGATGGACGACATCATGTATAAGTCGATCGCGCTAGGTTTTGCCTTCTTCACCATCGCAACCATCCTCGGCGCCATGTGGGCCGCCGAAGCCTGGGGTGGTTATTGGAGCTGGGATCCGAAGGAAACCTGGGCATTGATCGTCTGGTTGAACTATGCGGCCTGGTTGCACCTGCGCTTGAGCAAAGGCTGGCGCGGCACCGCGATGGCTTGGTGGTCTGTAGGTGGCCTACTGGTGACTACCTTTGCCTTCCTCGGTGTGAATATGTTCCTCTCCGGCCTGCATTCGTACGGCAAGCTCTGAGTTCGCAACATCGTTCAAGATAAAACCCCGCGCAAGCGGGGTTTTTTTATGACGAAGGACGAACGCTCGCTCAATTTCGGTGTCTATGCCGTACAATCGTGTCAGTGAATCGGACGGCCCGGTCATTTGAACGGGCTGGCTCATCGTGTGAAAAAAAGAGGAGTTTGGTATGCCGTCTTCGGGTTTCTTCCGGTTGGGCTCTTTGTTGCGTCGTTGGATTGAACTGGGGGTGCTGGCGATATTTCTCGCTTTGCCTGTGGCACATGCAGCGCCAACGACAGCCGCGTCCGCACCGGTGACATTGCAAGAAAACGTGAACTACCGCGTCGTAATCACCGATGAGACGCCTCCATCAGATGGCAAGGTGCTCGTGCAGGAGATGTTCTGGTATGGCTGCCCTCATTGCTTTCATCTTGAGCCCGCGCTGGATGCATGGCGTAAGACATTGCCCGCCTATGTGGACTTCGAACCGTATGCAGTTCCCCTGACACCGGGCTGGGTACCACTGACCAAAGCTTTTTATACGGCGAAATTCATGGGCGTTTTACCCCAAACGCATTTGCAGGTGTTCAACGACATCCACGTCAAGAACATTCGTCCAGTGACCCGCGAACAGATTGCCGATATGTATGCGGATTTAGGCGTCGATCGGGACAAATTCCTGCAAATGTACGATTCCTTTGGTGTCGACAATGCCGTGCGCCAAGCGGGCGTTGTGGCTCAAGATGCTGGTGTGACCGGTGTTCCTGCGATGCTGGTGAACGGCAAGTATCTGGTTACGGGCGATATGGCGGGTAGTAATGAAGCAATGCTGCCGATCGTGGATGCGCTGATTGCCAGGATTGAAGCGGAGAAGAAGGCCAAATCGTGATGAGCATTGCGCAAAAAGGTCAAGTTGATGCCTGAGTCCCGGGCTGTACCATCACGAAATTCGGCGTCGCAATCGGGTGAGCATCCATCCGTGATGCCATCCGCTCATGCGTTACGTCCTTTGCGGCTATTGTCTTATAACATTCAGGCCGGTATTGGCACGCGCAATTTTCGTGATTATGTGTTGAATGGGTGGAAACATGTGCTGCCCTTCCCGCAACGGATGCAGAATCTCGATCATATAGCCCAGTTGCTCAGTCAGTTCGATCTTATCGGATTGCAGGAAGCCGATGGCGGTTCGTTGCGCAGTCATTTTCTGAATCAGATCGAATACTTGGCGATGCGCTCGAACCTGCCGTTCTGGGCTACCCGCATCAATCGTGACCTGGGGCACTGGGGGCAACATGCGCTGGGTATGCTTTCGCGGGTCGAGCCCTATCATATCGAGCGTTATGCCTTGCCGGCGCGCATACCAGGCCGAGGTGTCGTACTGGCCGACTTCAATTGGTATGGGCAGCGCGTGCGGGTACAGGTCAGCCATCTGTCCTTGAGTGATCGGGCACGACGAGCGCAACTGGATCGCCTGATTGCACACTGTCGGGCGTTTGACGGTGTCAATATCGTGATGGCCGACTTTAACTGCACGCCCAATAATCGTGATCTGCAACGCCTCTGTGTGGAAGCGGGCCTCAAACTGCCGTTTGCACCGCCATTGACCTATCCCAGCTGGGAACCCAAACGCGCGATCGACCACATTCTGGTGTCAGAAAATGTCGAAATTGAATCCGTGGATGCGCTGACCTATGGTGTCTCGGATCATGCGCCTCTGTCGATGCAGATTAACCTGCCGCCTGTTTCCAACCATTATTTATCGTCGAAGGCCTCATAAGTGGCTTAGGGATCACCGATGAACGACTCGGCAAAAACGGATTACCGCGCCAAATACGAACAGTTGCTGGATGAGTTCAGTTCGCTTGAAACCACTGAGCAACTCCAGCAGAGCTTGTTGCGAAGCCTGCTTAACCGGGTTTTGTTTGCCGTTGATAAGGCGTACCCCACTCTGGCCAAAGAGAGTCAGGCGCTGCGTGACCTCATGCGTCAGATCGGTGATGGCCCATTACCCATAACGCGCATTCAACCGGGCATCGAGCATCTGGCCGAAGCCATTCGAGCCATCGAAGCGGGTGATCCGACCCCGGATCGCGAGGAAGATTTGAGTGATGAAGAAGTGGCTGAGCGTGTGGACGTTCGGGATTTTCTGCCGCTGTTGCTGGAACGGGTGGCCTTCACTGAATCGATGGAGGGCCGACGCGAAAAGCTCCTGGCAATTTTGAATAATCCCAAAGACAAGACCCTCAATTCCATCTTGATCGACCGGGCGGCCACTCTGATCAATGACATGCGCCGCGCGCTTGAAAATGAAAAAAACGAATTGACCGAGTTCCTGCGCCAGCTCACGGAAGCCTTATCCGAAATCGATCAACACACGCTCGCCAACCTTGGCGATATCGAGACGCAACGCAAGGTTCAGGAAGCGCTGGGTAACGCGGTTACCGAGCAGGTGTCGCACATTGACCGTACCGTGTCGGATGCGACCGATCTGGATGAACTCAAGCGCGTGGTGCGTCAGCGGGTGGCACGGATCAGCGAGCAGATCGATACGTTTCGCAAGATGGAATACAAGCGTCTTGCCGCGGCCGAGTTGGAAAACAACCAGATGCGCGAGCGTATCGGTAAGCTGGAAGCTGCCCGGCAGATCCTGCAGGAGCAACTGGCTGCTAGCACACAGAAAATGTTGCGCGATACGCTGACCGGATTGCCGAATCGTTTGGCTTTTGACGAGCGCGTAACACTTGAAGTGGCCCGGATGCAGCGCGAGCACACACCTTTATGTCTTGCGATCTGGGATGTCGATCACTTCAAGCAAGTCAACGATACCTTCGGGCATCAGGCGGGCGACAAGGCTTTGCACGTCGTGGGGAAGACATTGAATCGCTTGATTCGCGATGTGGACATGGTCGCCCGCTATGGCGGTGAAGAATTTGTGATGATTTTGCCGCGAGCAAATCTGCAACAGGCGTTTGTCGTGCTGGAACGCATTCGGGAAAAGTTGGCGGGCACTGCATTCCGATTCAAGGACACGCCGCTGAAAATCACCTTATCCTGCGGTGTCGCCGAGTTCGTTGCGGGTGAAACGATTGAAAGCGTGATGGCCCGGGCCGATGAGGCCCTGTATCGAGCCAAATCAAATGGCCGGAATCGGACAGAAATGTCGCATCCAAAGCGGTAGGTGTTTATCGCGGCTGCTGCCCTACGCGACTACAACCAAGCCGAGATAGATTCAGCATAACGCTTACTATCCCTCGCTCACTTTTCCATATCCATCAGTTCGAATGCCTTGGTGTAATAGATCACGGCTTGGGCGCTGTCGCGCTCATGTTCCGCGATTTGTGCCGCCAGTTTAAGGCTGGGTATATCGGGGTGATCGTCCAGCACGGGAGCGAGGGCCTGTTTGGCCGCTTCGGTATCGTCATTCAGCCAGGCCAGGCGCGCCTCGGCATAGGCGCGCAGGTTGGTGTCTGATGCGCATATACCTTGGCTCGCCCAACGGTTGAACTGTGTGAGCGCTCGTGCCGGATCCTTGGGCGGCAGCGCCAACCACTGATGAAGAAGCGCCGGGGTGCATTGTTGATCCAGCGCTGTCTCAAGGATGCGTTCAGCCTCATCGGGTTGCCCCAGCGTTAGCCAGGAGTTCGCCAGCGAGGCGAGCATGAGCCCATCATGGCGCAAACTTTTCGGCGCATCATTCCATATCGCCGCCAATTCGGCGGTTTGCTTTTGCCGCGCTGCCACCTGAATCAGCCCGCCGTATACAGCGCGGTCATAGCGTTGAACGTCCTGTTCCGTGAGGCCGGACCACTTCAATCGCCGCAACGCGGGCATTAGCGTCCGCAATTTTTCCCAGTCCGCCGCTTCGAACAGCGTTTCGGCAAAGGCACAGACGATGGCCTCGTCCTTGGGGTGTGCGGCGGCAAGCGATTGCAGTAGTTCCAGTGCAGGCGCCAGATTCTTCTGATGGCGGAAGCGATTGGCCATGTGCAGGGAGAGGAAATCGGCAAAACGTGGAAATGTACCGCGGACTTCATCCAGCAGGCTGAGCGTAGCAGCTGTTTCACCTTGGGCCATGAGCGCATCCGCCGCGATGACGTAATTCAACGGCGGCAGACTGGCTTCATTCAGGCTCGTGCGCGCCAGCTTTTCGGCCACAGCGAAGCGCCCTCGTTCGAGTTCCGCCCAGGCGCGCAGCAGTTGTTCGTCGGCGGCCTGTTGCTTCTGACGCGCGGATCGACGACGCCAGAGTGCGGGGAGTTTCAGCACGGCGGAAATGATGCGCCAGATGATCGTCAGCACAATAAACCCAACGATGATCAATGCAAGCAGGCCCAGTGCCGAGGTTTGCAGTTCCCAGCCCAGCAGCGCGATGTCGGCTGTGCCCGGGTCACGGATGAAATAGAAGCCTGCACCCGCAGCCAGCACCAGAATGATCAGGATCAGCGCAAAACGTTTCATGGCTGCACCTCCGGTGTGTGTGGCATTGTTGACGCCGTATACTCAATCCCTGCTGCAGCCCAGGCCTTGAAGATTGGGGCGAAGCTCGGCCATTGGCGACCCGCATAGAAATCCCGGGTTTGTTTGAGTTCTGCCAGCGTGTGGTGGACGTCAGGCGCATCGGTCGCGTAATGCTTTGTGATCCACTCTTGTGCCTCAATGATGGACGGCATCA
>NCKC01000094.1 GCA_002282715.1 Halothiobacillus sp. 15-55-196
TCCAGACGAGCCGCGTATCAATAACGAAATCACCGCACGTGAAGTTCGATTAGTCGATGAGAATGGTGAACAGGCCGGTATCGTCCGGACCCGCGATGCACTCGATCGTGCTGCCGAAGTAGAACTTGATCTCGTTGAAGTGGCTGCCAATGCGAACCCGCCAGTCTGCAAAATCATGGATTACGGCAAGTTCAAGTTTCAGCAAAGCAAGAAACTGGCTGAGGCGCGCAAGAAGCAGAAGCAGATCGAAGTCAAGGAAATCAAGTTCCGTCCCGGAACGGAAGACCATGATTATCAAGTCAAGATGCGCAGCATCCTGCGTTTTCTGGAAGAGGGCGATAAGGTCAAGATTACGCTGCGTTTTCGTGGACGCGAAATGGCACACAAGGAAGTGGCAGGCGTTCTGCTTGATCGAATCGAACAGGATCTGATCGAGTTGGCAACCGTCGAGCAGCGACCCAAGATGGAAGGTCGCCAGGTTACAATGGTCTTGTCCCCCAAGAAAACAAGTTAATACGCAGTTACTTGCTCCTTAGGCCCGCCTTGATGCAGGTAGGGCCAAATGGAATGATCAATTTTTCTTGATTGTCCCTTGGTTTTTTTGTAATATCTCGCGCCACTTTGATCGTGGTTGTCTGCAGCCTCTGTTTGGAATGAATGAAGCCTGCGGCGGCCAAGATAAAGAATTCCCCCGTGTGCGCATTGCGTGCACATTGACTCGAGACGGTTTTTCACCGTCTTGAGGTTTTGGGGACATTAGCCTCAATGCGTTATTTAACTCCGACGTATTGGGTGTCATAAACTTAAACAGTGAAACTGGAGTCGATATGCCGAAGATTAAATCCAATCGCGGTGCAGCTAAACGGTTCAAAATTACCGCTGGCGGCGTCAAGCGTAAGCAGTCGCACATGCGACATATTCTGACCAAGAAGTCATCCAAGCGTAAGCGTCAATTGGGTTCGCCTGCGTTCGTTCACGAGCGCGATGTTCCATCAATTCACATCATGTTGCCGTACGCGTAAGGAGCACTGAACCATGGCTAGAGTAAAACGTGGCGTTAACGCCCGCGCAAAACACAAGAAAGTCCTCGATAAAGCGAAAGGTTACTACGGTGCCCGTTCACGTACGTTCCGAGTTGCCCACCAAGCTGTTGTCAAAGCTGGCCAATACGCCTACCGTGACCGCCGGGCCAAGAAACGTACGTTCCGTGCATTGTGGATTACCCGTATCAATGCTGAGGCACGCAACAATGAACTGTCTTACAGCCGTTTGATGGAAGGCATTCATAAAGCCAATATCGAAATCGACCGTAAGGTTCTTGCCGACCTCGCCGTTTTCGACAAGCCTGCATTTGCAGCCATCGCCGCACAAGCAAAGGCTGCGCTTGGTAAATAATCCGTTTGTTTGATTTGCGTCAATGAAATGATGTAATCGAATACAATTGGGCGCTCGCAAGAGCGCCTTTTCGTTGGTGGTTTTCACAAATAATGCCAGCGGATTAATCCATAATGTCAATCGTTTACGGTTATGATCTGACCGAATGGTGTGACTTTATCGATTATTCCAACAGACTGTGAAATTCAGTTCAGTTATCAGGGTGTCATTGGGAGCAGATGCGTGAGTAATCAATGGGCTGACATTCAGGCACAAGCGTTGCGTTCGATCGAGCAGGCGATGGATGTCGTTACACTCGAAGAAGTACGCGTTGCCTACACAGGGAAAAAGGGCGTAGTTACCCAGTTCATGAAGGAACTGGGAACGCTGGATCCTGAAGCGCGTCGTGCACGAGGTGCAGAAATCAATGTGCTTAAGGAGGCGATCATTTCGGCCCTGAATGCACGGCGGACTGATCTCGAGCAAGCCGCACTCTCCCAGAAACTGGAAGCAGAGCGGATCGATGTGACTTTGCCCGGCAGGGGGCAGTCGCCGGGCGGCATCCATCCGGTGACAAAAATGATTCGGCGCGTCGAGGCCATCTTCGGGTCAATGGGGTACTCTGTGGCTCAAGGGCCGGAGATCGAAGATGACTGGCATAATTTCACGGCACTGAATATCCCGCTAACGCATCCCGCCCGCGCGATGCACGATACTTTCTACTTCGATGCCGAACGCCTGCTGCGTACCCATACGTCGCCGGTTCAGATTCGTACGATGCAATCACAGACCCCGCCACTAAAAATTTTGGCGCCGGGACGGGTATACCGTTGTGATTCGGACATGACGCATTCGCCCATGTTCCACCAGATTGAAGTGCTGCATCTGGATGAAGACGTTAAGTTCACGGATCTACGTGCCACACTGGAGCAGTTCCTGGGGGCATTGTTCGAGCAGGATGACTTGCCGATCCGACTGCGCCCGTCATTTTTCCCATTTACGGAGCCGTCCGCAGAAGTTGATATTCAGTGCGTGCATTGCCGCGGCAAGGGTTGCCGAGTTTGCAAGAAAACCGGTTGGATCGAAGTACTTGGCAGCGGTATGGTTCATCCCAATGTCTTGCGTGCCGTAGGCCATGATCCGGCCAAAGTCAGTGGCTTTGCGATTGGCATGGGCGTGGAGCGTCTGGCGATGCTGCGTTACGGTGTCGATGACCTGCGCGCCTTCTTTGACAATGACCTGCGCTTCCTCGAACAATTCGTGTGATATGTCCGGTCTTTCTTTCAGCTTAAATACACGAGCTTCTTATGCGATTTTCTGAATCTTGGTTGCGCGAATGGATTAATCCGCCGGTCGATACGACTACCCTGGCTCACCGTCTGACGATGGCAGGGCTCGAAGTCGATGCCATTGAGCCGGCAGCGGAATCGTTCAATGGTGTTGTGGTTGCCGAGGTTCGTTCCGTTGAGCCGCATCCGGATGCGGACAAGCTCAAAATCACCCGCGTGACCGACGGTACC
>NCKC01000095.1 GCA_002282715.1 Halothiobacillus sp. 15-55-196
AGGTATCGACGCGGCGCAGTGCTCGCTTGGCGAGCCAGATGCCCATGGTAGCCGCTGACGCTGACGTTGAGCACCCGACATTGCACACTGATCGGCCACACCGTGCAATGACGCTGAATAAAGGCGTACTTCACTTTGCGCCCTTGTTTGAACCCTTGGCGAAGTACGCGTTCGCCAGCAAGACATTCACAGGATGTCCTGCTTTTGGGCTCACCCTTTTCCAAGATGTCGCGCTCCATCTTCACCCGTGCAAGCTTGGTGCGCAGTCGGGAAATCTCCATCTGCTCCGCGCTCACCGGCGTCCGGTCGGCCTCCTTGAGGCACATACCATTTATTTATCAGATTTTGCGCAAGATCAATTAGCACACCTGCGGGAACTCTCATCATGGAGCGAGTGGGTTATGCCATCACCGCAAATTGGACTAACCCATATTAGTCTCAAAACCATTACGCGCAACATACGTGACCGGATGCGCAGCACGCCACTGAAAAATCGCAGCAAGGCCACAGGTACCCCGCTTTTAAGCGGAGGAGCCTGGACGCCGCATGACCTTCGCCGAAGCGGCGCAACGATGATGGCTGAACTGGGCGTGTTATCCGAAATCATTGAACGTTGTCTAAATCATGTTGAAATGAATCGCATGAAACGCACCTATCAACGTCACGAGTATCGATCTGAGCAGAAAACAGCCTGGCAGCTTTTAGGGAATCGCTTGGAAGCATTGCTGAATTTGAATGAAACAATGACGCCCCAATAGTCATCCGTTCCAGGTTAAGCCCATCTCACCTGACAACGATGTCCGCCGCCGAATCCAAGCGTGATGCACCATGATGACTATACTCGATCAAAGCTTGACTGTATTCAAACGAAGCATAAGTGTCAGCGGATGATACGGTGACTCCTGAAAGCCATAATGCTCGTAGAACTGCTTAGCCTGCTCGTGGAGCGCATGAACAAGCAACGCACGAACCCCCGTGTTTTGCGATACGGTGATGGCTCGATTTACTGCGTCTTGCAACATAGCCGCACCCAGTTTGATGCCTTGCGCCCGGTAGTCTACAGCCAGCCTGCCAAGCACCATGACGGGCACAGGGTCAGGCATATTGCGTCGAACCGCGCTGGTCGCCAGTTGGTGAGTGACTGCGCCCGCTGCCATGGCATAAAAGCCACGCACTCGATTTTCTTCATCCACAACCACGAATGTTCTGCTGGCCCCACTGATCTGGTTGGTCATTGCACGATGTTTAAGCCACTCATCCAGAGCGTGTTCGCCGCACTCAAAATCATTTAACAGATGCGTGGCGGCAAGTGGCTGAGGTACGGATAACGTCAAGCTCATGCTTTGTTGCTTTTCCACGGCGCTTGGACCGCCATCAGTCGCTCAAGACCAACATTGGCACTCGGTGGTGCGTCGAGCATAGTTGTGAACTGTTGGAACTTGTCCGCATCCAGCCCGAAGAAAACCTGATCGAGCAATACCGACTGCGCGCGCTCGCAAGCGGCTTCCAGCATGAAGTCCGAACGGTTTTTGCCTAACAAAGTGGCCGCATGATCAATGAGATCACGCTGCTCCGGCAAGGCACGTAGATTAATAGCAGCAGCACGCATAGTGCCCCCATGTAACGACAATAGATATACAAAATAGTAGTGGGGCGTATATCTGTTGTCAATACATCGATTACCACTTCCCTATCCAAGCGGGTAGCCATAAAGTCGAGCCAAACCTGAAATCCACATACACCTAACATAGGCAGCGGCGAACAATCACCTCGATTGGCAATACCGCCTAGGCATCCTCTCCTCTCCCTTCAGAGAGAGGAGGATGTCAATACATCACTACGAAGCACCCCCTTGTTTAACACGACATAGTTTGACGCATCTCTAACACATAATCCTCCTGTCACTAATCAACCGCAGGGGGGAAGGAATGAAACGAGCAAATTATCGTCGTCGAAACAACGAAGGCGTGATCTTCATTGATCCAACACTCCCAATCGCGAAATTGTGGATGCTGAGATTACTGATTCCAACGGGTTAATTGGATCAAATCTTATTTGGACAAAGTTGGCATGCGAGTTCCACGCTCTTTGCAATACAATATAGTGGACCCATCCGTCAAGACTGAAATCGGTCTAATTTAAGCTGGTTTGTCCGTCTGTCTCGCAACTGCATGGCGTTGCCCCATTCTTGCCAAATTTGTCCACTATCCTTGCGCCGCCACCGCTGGCCGTCGCGTACACCGTTGCCGGTGTGCGATTGCCCAATGACTGGTGAGGGCGCTCGTCGTTGTAAAACACGAAGTATTCCGTCAGACCCAGTATCAGTTCCATCGCGTTGCAGTAGCCCTTCAAGTACACGTCTTCGTATTTGACGCTGCGCCATAACCGTTCAACGAAGATGTTGTCCAGCGCCCGCCCGCGTCCGTCCATGCTGATGGCTATGCCTCGGGATTTGAGCGCGCCGGTGAATGCCACGCAGGTATACTGGCTACCCTGATCGGTATTGAATAGCTCCGGGCTGCCATACCGCTGCATTGCCTCTTGCAAACAGTCCACGCAAAACGCCGTGTCCATCGTGTTGCTGATTCTCCTGCTCAATACGCGCCTCGAGTACCAGTCAATCACCGCGACCAGGTAGACGAAGCCGTGTGCCAGCCTGATGTACGTGATGTCCGTACTCCACACCTGGTTCGGTCTCGTCACCGCCACGCCGCGCAACAGGTAGGGATACACCTTGTGCTGGGGCTGCGGACGGCTGGTGTTCGGACCCGGTGCCGTGCCAGCTGAAACGCCCCGGGACATGAGGAGGCTTCGACTCTTGAGAGAATGAAGCCATGAAAACAAAGACAACAACCCCATACTCCCCTGAAGTTCGGGAACGA
>NCKC01000096.1 GCA_002282715.1 Halothiobacillus sp. 15-55-196
GCTTTCATCAATGGCGGTGCCCACTTTAACCAGCGCTTCGTCTCCGGCCAGTGCCTGCACCAGTTCACCGATTTCCATGAATTCGCCGATCGAGAGATCGCCGTTCGAGGATACATTCACCAGAATGCCATCGGCACCGGTCAGGTTGATGTCGTCAAGCAACGGGCTGTGGATGGCGGCTTCTGCGGCTTCTGCAGCGCGGTTATCGCCGTGACCGATGCCGGTACCCATCATGGCGGTCCCTTTTTCGGTCATGATCGCGCGTACGTCGGCGAAGTCGAGGTTGATTTCGCCCGGACGGGTAATCAGTTCGGAAATGCCGGATACGGCGGTGAAGAGCACTTCGTTGGCTGAGGCGAAGGCATCTTTCAACGACGCGCTCTTGCCCATGACGGCGGTGAGTTTGTCGTTGGGAATCACGATCAGTGAATCAACCTGCTTCTCGAGTTCGGCAATGCCTTCGAGCGCAGTCTTGGTACGTTTCTTCCCTTCGAAGCTGAACGGACGAGTCACGACGGCGACGGTCAGGATATTCATATCTTTAGCGATCTGCGCAATGACGGGTGCCGCACCGGTACCGGTGCCACCGCCCATGCCGGTCGTGATGAACAGCATGTTCGCGTCTTTGATGGCTTCCTGAATCTGCTCGCGATCTTCCAGCGCAGCCTGACGGCCGAGCTCAGGATCGGCACCGGCACCCAGGCCCTTGGTGATGTTGCTGCCGATTTGCAGCTGGGAATGTGCCTGACTCTTGCGCAGAGCTTGGGAGTCGGTGTTCGCGCAGATGTAATCGATGCCTTCCAGCTCTTTGGTCAGCATGTGGGCTACTGCGTTGCCGCCGCCGCCGCCAACGCCGATCACTTTGATTTTTGCGCCTTCGTGCTGAACTTCTACCATATTCCAAGTCATGATGTCGTCTCCTTCAATAACAAACAAAATTCAATGGGTGTGGGCCATTGAGGTGATAAAAACAGATTAAAAATGCTCTTTGAACCAGCGTTTAAGCCGATCAAGCGGGGGTTCAGCCTGCACGCCGACGGGCGCAGGGATTCCGCCCTGGGCTTCCAGTCTTCGTCCGTGCAGGATCAAGCCGACGCCGGTCGCGTTGGCTGGATTCTTTAATGCATCGTGGTTGCCACTGATGCCTTGCGGCAAACCGAGGCGGGTGGGCATTTGCAGAAAATCTTCGCAAAGCTCCACTAGGCCGGGCATCGCGGCGGTTCCGCCGGTTAGCACCACGCCTGCATTGATCATTTCGTGATATCCGGAGCGTCGAATGGCTTCCTGGATATATCCCAAGATTTCTTCCACGCGGGGGCGGCAAATGCGCATCATGGTGTCGCGCGAAATCCGTCGGGGCTGACGACCGCTCACACCGGGCACTTCGATTTCTTCGTCCTGTGCCCGATCGTCGAGCGGGTGCAGGCTGGCGAATTTACGTTTGATTTCTTCTGCTTGCGCCGGTGGTGTGGTCAGGCCATAAGCCAGATCATTGGTGATCTGCTCGCCGGCAATCGGCAACACGGTGGTGTAGCGCAACGCGCCCCGGGTATAGATGGCGATATCGGTGGTACCACCACCGATATCGATCAGCGCGACGCCCAGCTCTTTTTCATCGTCATTGAGCACCGCTGTGGCCGCCGCAATCGGATCGAGCACAGTGCCCGTGACCGCCAGACCGCAGCGTTCCACACACTTGACGATGTTCTGCACGTTGTTGGTGGCCGTTGTCACGATGTGCACGTCGGCTTCGAGTCGATGCCCTGTCATGCCCTGCGGCTTGCGGATGCCGTCCTGTCCGTCGATCCGAAATTCTTGCGGTTCGCTGTACAGAATCTGCTGCCCGTCCGGGATCTTGACGGCCTTGGCCGACTGTACGACCTGATGGATATCCGCCGCGGTAATCTCACGGCCGGCGGTTCCCGTCATGCCTTTCGAATCCATGCTGATGACATGATCTCCGGCCACACCGACCCAGACCGAGCCAATCTCGCAATTGGACATGGCGCCAGCGGCATCGATCGCGCGCTGAATCGCGAAGGATGTCGACTCGATATCCACAACCGAACCGCGCCGCAACCCCTTGTTGGTCGGCGACTGCCCGAACCCGATCAGGCTCAGGTTGCCGTCGGCGTCATACTCCCCCACAAGCGCGGCGACCTTACTGGTGCCCACGTCCAGGCCGACCACCAAATCCCGTTCCCCTTTTCGTACTGCAATTGCCATGTGCTTATCTCGACTTCCAGGTTATTGGCATCATTTCTTTTTCTTCGGTGCAGCGGGCGGATTTCGCCACTGCACTGCAAAACCGTTCGTGTAGCGCAGATCGATCACTGCGATCTGATCGAGCTTGCCCACCAGCGTTTTCTGGTACACGTCCAGCAGACGCTGCAATCGCGATTCGATCTGTTCTGTACCGAGACGGATTTTCGTACCGCCCTGCACCATCACATCCAGCGAACCACGTGAGTTCTCGATCAATCCGGTCATCTCCAGACCTTCGGCGGCTAATGCGGGCTTGAGCGACAAATAACGCTCCCACACCGCCCACTGTCTTCCATCGGGCCCACTCAGGTTTGGCAATGCCTCGGTATTTGCCAGACCCCGCGACATGCCGTTGGGTTGGAACACAGAACCATCGGAATCCAGCAACTGATCGCCCTGCCAACGCGCGATCGGATGATGAATCGCGATCTGTACCACCAACGTATCCGGCCAGACCCGGCGCACGTCGGCGCGCGTCAGCCAGGTGTTTTTCAGCAACTGCGCCTGCACGTCGGCAAGATCGACCCGCCAGATGTCTTCGCCCTTGACTCTGCTTAATTCCTGCCGAACCCAATGGGCACTCGCCTCGGGTGTCGCGCCTTGCACA